>JAITRU010000035.1 GCA_031288225.1 Holosporaceae bacterium
ATGATTTATGATGCAAGAGAAGCGATGATGGCAGATAGCGATGAAATTGGAAGCCAAAAAAATAACTCAGTTGCCCTTGATACCTTAACACCATTTGTTCCCGTTCCAGAAAGCGTGTCATTTGTTCCTATTACCACGAATTTTCCGTGTTTTCTTGGTAATTATAGTAATGTTATGGCTGAGTGGCCAAGGGCTCTTAAAAATATATCTGCTGATATTTCCGCACTTCATCAAAAGCAGCATGCTTGTCATTTAGCATATGCACATACTGCTATAGACTATATGTCATCGTATTTTGTAAATCTTGTTGCATTCTGTAAGAGTGATTTTTGTGACTCAGATTCCAGAAGGATATTACTCTCTCTGATTTCACTAGTACCTAGAATCATCGAGAAGTTACCTAAACCTTCAGATACCAATATTTTTATCTATAAATTACCATCTTCCGAAGATGTCAAGAGATTAGTTGCAGATTTTGACTCATTTCTTCGTGAAGTACAGCCTTTTCCAGTGCCTCTTATATCATCTTCGCAAATGGATCTTTTTTGTCGAGTTCGAACATTAATCGTAACTTGGACTCGTTGGAACGAAAACCAAGAGTAAGGTTGAAACATAAACATTACGGTTTTGGGGGAGGAGCAGCTCCCAGAGGGAGCAAGAGGCCTTTGTGGTAGTGATTTTTAGTAGCCTGTATGAGGTAAACAGTTTTCCTCACCTGATGCGGATGATTGTAGCTGTGCATAATGGTTCCGACACGGTAACCGGCTCTCCCCTCAACAATTCTCAAGTTTGCACCACGTAAATAAGCTATTGCGTCTGCTATTCCTGTCCGTGCCATTCCAGCTATCGAAGGTGCAATTTGCAGCCAATTAGTAGTTATGTCAGGAGCCACCGTTTGTATATAGTCTATGTACGCTGTAACTATGTTTTGTTGTAGTGTTAGAGTGTCTAGCATAGCAGTATTCAGGTTATGTCTTGCCTTCTGCACGGTTTTATCTTGCACCAACCCAACCAGTGGATGCAGAACCTCAGAGTCAGGTAGTTTATCGAAATCTCCACTCACCAGTCGATCAGTTATTTCTTGACTAATAAGTTTGCGAATAGTTTCTGCATTATCACCAACTAACGCAGTGCGAAGCTCTTCCAGCAATATATTTCTGCTATCATATGCTGCTTCCTTTATACCAAAATCTGGATTCAGTGCATGATAACCACAGTTTCCGTCACCAGGAACAGCAAATTCGTCTATTTGACAGCCTTCGGCCGTAGTTATCGTTCGCAATTTTATAAAGCCTCGATTCAAAATTGTTGTCTTAGATGATTTTAGTTTATTTTTTTTTGCTTCTTGGTCTTTGTTTGGGAATAATTCGTCTAATGCTTTTCCCAAGTCGTATTCCTGCAGTTCTTTCACTGCCGTTTCATTCAATCCAAGCCATTTCCGCAATCTAGGACTTTGACTATCGCGGTATTTTTGTTTTAAATTGATTAGTTGCTTTTTTGTCAATTCTTGTGCATTAAATATAGTTTCCATGAAATTTTTTGGTTGCGAATCATAAAAGGTATCATTAAACATAAAATAGAAAAAACCATTGCTACTTTTTGTAAAAATATATGGCAATCTAAAACAACTTGTGCATGGATTCTGCAGCGAGATTAATGGTGATTTAAGTGGACTGAGCATAGAAGTTTCGGGGCTAGAAATCTGTGCGGCTCTCAATGCTATGCACTGTGCCTCAGTGTGAAATGCCAAATTGGCCCATTTCAAAGCAGCAAGGCTCTCTTCTTTGTTAATATGACATAATGACGCAATATTTTTACTAACAACTTCCAAAGACATGGAATCATTAACAGTCCAAAGTAAACATTGTAAAAGTCCAACAAGCGTAGAAAGATGATTTTGTTCTCTTGGCAATTCTATTAGCGTGCACATAATTTTAACCGCATTTTCTCCTTCAGGATCATTAACCAATCGAGGATTTTTGTTTTTTCTAGGCATTATGAAGCTCGATGCAGGGTCTTTTTCGTATTGCAGTTGTTTCAGAAGTGTCTCGAAATAAGTAGCCATGCACTTTAACAGCTGGTTTATATTCTTCGTATCATCACATTTATTGAGCTTTATGCTCTCGATTAGGTTATCTAACGTTCTGCCCCAGCTCAAAGTATAAATACTTTTCTTTTTATTGATTATTTCATACTGTAAATTACCAACGAGAAATACTACGTCTTCTGGATTTAGAATAAAACATTTCAATGGACAATTCGATAATTGTTCGTTCTTTTCGCGTGGTTGTTTGTTCTTTTTGCCTTCTTTAGGCTGTGATCCATCAAATAGTACCTCATCAGAGAGTGATCTGCTGCTAAAAAAGCCTGAGTGTAATTCTACTACAATCGGTTCGTTTCTGTACTCCGACAGGTATGCCAGTATATTGCCACTTTGTATAGGTGTTTTAAAATCGCTAAAATCTGATGAGTAAGTCTCCAACATCCATTTTACATTCGGATCTTTCTCATTGCATGATCTTATAAAAGGATAAGTATTATAATCATACACTTCTCGCATAAGAGGTATCACCGGATCCAATCTTTCCAATATGTGCCTACATTCTTCAGCTGTATTAGGACGCAACCTATTTTCAACTTGCGCAAAATTGCGTTTCACTCTTTCATAAATGTCTAACAGATCTACGATATCTGCTGAGTTTAATATATAACCGTATGTTTGCAGCCTTCGTATATATGGTCTTAATTCTCCCAATGATTCTCTTAATTCGTCTACTCCTTCCTTTTCATGCTCTTTTCCTAATAATTCTTCTGCGCTTCCAAGAAACACATCCACGAATTTTACTGCTTTCTTTACATCATCGGAATGTCTTAGGGCCGACGCATCAAAGATTAATGAAACGCCGACACAAAACAGAATTAATCCAAATATTTTTTTCATTTAAAATACTTCCTACTTCCAATCACTAATGCGTTTGATTTCTAGTCGCTTACGGCGTAATAAAAAAATCCGCCAAATACTTCATTGTTCTATAGTAAAGATCACTTGTTTACCGGATCAGTATTTCAAAAAAAATTTAATAAAAAGTAAAATATAAAAAATAATTTTGAATCTGCGAAAGTATGTCGCTATTCAACCATATCTGCTCAATTTTCCGAACAAAATTATGTCAAACGTGAAAGTATCTTTGTAATTCTTCTATTCTCAGCATCAAAAAATAAGTACACTTTTCTCCAATTATTCGAAATGCGGAAAGAAAATGCGATTTACAAAAAAACAGCAACCGCATATCGATTGCACCTCTGTATCCTCGATATCCTGCGAACAACCTTATATTTCAACAAATTTTACCTCAGCGGAACAGAGAGAATGTGTAAGTTTACCATAGTTCGCGTTATATTAACAAATCTATATTAAATCATGAATACCGGGTCTTAATTTGTAACCTACTCTAATTCCAAATCTTACCTCCGTTGCACTTCACTCTTGAAGGGGCGATCGGAGACTAGTATAGCATTAGCGGTTGATGTATTCACGGGCGATCATTGAATACAGCAACCCTAAACTAGGCAAAAACAACAGTGGAATAAAAAGAAAAAAATTCGTCCACCCCAGCATATCCGCCAGCGCTCCGGACATAATCCTAAAAGCAATGCCTCCGAGATCGTAGAAAGCCCAAAGCAAAGCATATTGTGTAGCACAATATCGCCTGTCACAGATATTGTAAAGGAAAGCTATGAACGCTGCTCCCATTGCTCCGCCGGAAATGTTTTCAATGAATACAGTAAAATACAACATGAATGTATTGGGGCCAGTCTGGCATAGAGCTACATAGGCAAAGCAAGATAGAGCATGTACTGTGCCCGTGTATAACATTGCTGGCATGATGCTATTTTTTTTTACTAAATATCCTCCAACAAGACTTCCCACAAGAGCAGCAACAGTGCCAAACACCTGAACCACATTGGCAATCTGCAATAAAGAAAATCCCAGATCAATGTAAAACGGCTTGGCCATTTTCTGAGCTACTATATCTCCCGCTCTGAACAACATTAGCAGTGCAATAATACACCTCCAGTCGCTGTTCTTTTTCATAAAAACCACGAAAGGGCATACCAAACACTCAAACATTGTCCTTTTTATGAAACGGGTAAACTCGATTCGAGATTTATCTGCCTTATCGTAGGATCGCACCATTCTATCAATGGTTATTTCATCTTTTTTTGTCTGTGTACATATCGGTTCCTTCGCCACTATTATTAGTATGGTACAGAGAAAAATGGAAAATGCCATCACGGCATAGGCAATATTCCATCCGAAATAATGGGCTAGATAGAGCGTAGCGCTCTTCGCGAATAGCATGCCGCCTCTATAGCCGAAAAGCACAATGCCAGCAATATGTCCGAGAGAATCACTCTTCGTTCTATCCATTTGGTATGAGTACAGTGACATATCCTGGCAACCATCTGCAAAAGCAACCAAGGATGTGAAAAACATCAGCAGCGGCAAGCTACTCTGTGGGTTTGTGCAAGACATGCCAATCAATCCCACAAATAGCAACATCTGGCTCGCGAGTACCCAACCGCGCAGCCGTCCCAATTTTTTCGAAAAATATGGGAAATTAAGCTTATCTATGAATGGTGCCCATAGGAATTTCAGTGTAAATGGCCAATGCAATAGCGTAAATAGGCCAATGGCTGTGTTCGAAACACCGATATCCTTCAGCCATAAATCTAATATTGTGAGAGTTAGCAGGAATGGAATACCACAGGAAAAACCTACAAAAAACCTAAGTCTCATTTTTGGATTGCAATAGGTTCTAAGAAAATCGCCCATAACAGACGGTTGTTTCATTTTTCCAATCTACTCATTTTCTTGCGAAGATTTTGGTCTAAGTATTTTTTCCTGAGGCGAATGGACCTCGGAGTTACTTCGACCAATTCATCGTCCTGAATATATGATAATGCTTGTTCTAATGAAATAGTTCTTGGAGGAGATAATTTGATATTATCGTCTTTGCCGGAAGCCCTCATGTTGGTAAGTTGTTTAGCTTTGGTTGGATTTACATCCAACTCGTTGCTCTTGTTATGCTCTCCAATGATCATACCTTCGTATACTGGGTCTCCAGGTTTTATGAATAATGTTCCCCTTTCCTCCAGAAAAAACAGAGCATACGCAACGGCATTCCCAGCAATATTTGATACCAGTACACCTTTTGTACGTTCTTCAATGTGACCACGATGTGGCTCATAGCCGCAGAATAGCCGATTCATGATTCCGGTACCACGCGTATCCGTGAGAAATTCACTGTAATAGCCAATAAGTCCGCGGGTAGGAATGGAAAACTTCAGCCTTGTCTTCCCTACTCCGGATGGGCGCATGTCCAACAATGCACCTTTTCTGAGGGTAATTTTTTCCACGATAATGCCGGTAAATTCGTCATCTAAATCGATCAATAGCTCCTCTATTGGCTCGAGTTTTTCACCGGTATTTGGGTCTGTCTTATACAAAACATGGGGCCGACTGATGGATAATTCAAATCCTTCGCGGCGCATAGTTTCTATGAGAATACCCAACTGAAGCTCACCGCGACCAGCCACTTCAAATGCATCATTTTCGCCGGCTTTTCTAATAGATATGGATATATTACCTTCAGCTTCCCTCTCTAAACGGTCCCAAATCATACGGGAAGTTAGCTTTTTCCCATCTTGCCCACCCAAAGGAGAATCATTTATGGAAAAAATCATAGATAAAGTTGGCGGATCGATGGGCAGAGCCTTAATGGGCACTGCAACCTCTGGAGACGCAATTGTATCTGCAACCGTTGCAATGGAAAATCCGGCTATAGCCACAATATCTCCGCAGGATACACTTTCCACCGGCACACGGTTTAGCCCTTCAAAGGACATCATTTTTGTAAGCCTGGCTTTTTCAACAATGCCATTGTCGTTGATGCCATGCACCGAATCATTGATTTTTACGCTTCCTTTGAGCACTTTTCCAGTTAAAACACGTCCAAGATATTGGTCATAATCCAACATAGTTACCAGCATCTGGAATGGCGCATTTTCATCAATCTCCGGAGGAGGAACAGAGTCGCTAATTACCTGCAACAAAGGAGATAAATCTTGGCGATCATCTTCAAAATTTTTAACAGCCCATCCATTTCTACCAGATGCATATAAAATAGGAAAATCCAATTGTCGTTCATTGGCCCCCAGAGCCACAAACAAATCAAACACCTCATCCAAAACTTCGGCAACGCGCGCATCTGGCTTATCAACCTTGTTGATGACAACAATCGGATTGAGATTGAGTGCCAATGCTTTGGTGAGGACGAACTTCGTCTGTGGCATCGGTCCTTCCGAAGCATCCACCAGCAACAACACTCCCTCTACCATGCTGAGTATGCGCTCCACTTCACCACCAAAATCCGCATGGCCTGGTGTATCCACAATGTTTAATTTAATGTTATTCCAAACAAAGCTCGTACATTTCGCTAAAATCGTTATGCCGCGTTCTTTTTCCAGATCATTGTAGTCCATTGCGCAGGTGTCTATTTTTTGATTGTTACGAAATAGTCCGCTCTGCTTGAACATGGCGTCAACCAGCGTAGTTTTTCCATGATCAACGTGCGCAATTATTGCAAAGTTACGAAATTCTCTGGACAATTTATTTCTCCTTTCCCGGAGGAACACCCTCCAGATGGCATATAACCATTGTAAAAACAAACAATTGATTAATAATTAACAGTGCCTTATCAGCACTTTTGTACTCCATGCCGGAGGCAAATCAGGCGGTCATTTTTTCAAATTTTCACATGTTAACTGCGCTTTTCACTGCAACTCCACCAATATAAGCCCTAATGTGCCCTTTGATGGTGTCCAAGTCATTCGCGAAGGAATGATCGCAATCGGGAATTATTTGATAATTAATCTTGATGCCTCTTTGGGAATTTAGTTTTTCCACCAGCTTTGTGACATGTTCGATGGGACAAACCACGTCGTTAGCACCATTTATTATCATTCCAGACACCGGGCATGGAGCTAAAAATGAAAAATCATATACATTGACCGGGGGACAAACAGATACAAATCCAACAATTTCTGGACGCCTCATGAGTAGCTGCATACCAATCAACGCACCGAAGGAAAATCCAGCTACCCAAATCTGCCGTTGCCGAAGATTAATTGACTGAACCCAATCAAGAACAGCAGCAGCGTCAGTTAACTCACCATCGCCATTATCGAAAGTTCCTTCAGACTTTCCCACTCCGCGGAAATTAAACCTCAATGCAGAAAAACCGCTCTCCACAAAGGCATTATACAACGCCAGAGTAACCCTATTATTCATGGTACCACCATGAGCGGGGCTCGGATGCAATACAATGACCAACGGAGCCATGGGGTCACGACTATGATGATACTTTGCCTCAATTCTTCCGGCATGACCAGTTAACACTATTGCTGGCATATATTCTTCTCCCCGTAATTAATTTTTTTTTGCTAAAAGTTATTTTTTTTACACCAAAAAAACCCATTGTACAAGATAATATCTTTTTGCTTCAACACAAGCAAATAGTTAATCACGGCCGTTTCATAAATTTTTGATCATACAGGAGAGTAACTTTTCATCGATCAAGCATTTGAGCATATTATACCAAATCCATCATCGATTAGCTATTGCCCGCCTGGCAGCAGCTGCCATAGAGCATGTTCTCGAAGCCGTTTGGACAATCTAAAATGAGATTTGGTATTAGATTTTGCGCTTCGTTTGCATCCCGTTGATTGGTGAGTCTTTAATTGTGATTACAGCATTTGCCGTCTGAAATCTTACTGTGATTGAGTATAGAATAATTGAAAACAAAATCCGGCATTGTTTTTTCAAAATATAATACTTGTAGTTGATAACTGTTTCTATAAAACACAAAATTTCAAAGAACTTTACCGCATTTTTTAGTTTTGTAGAATATTTTTTTAGTTACTTCATTGCTATTTTAATTTTGTTAAGTTAACTTATTGAATAGATGCAGTTAATGAATTTAGAGATGGCGTCTATGGTGTTTGTTAGGAAAATTGTAAACATTGTGATGTTTAGCGCAGTTATTTGTAGCAACGCATTGACGATGTCTCCTGAATGTATGCTGTCCGAATGCAAGGTTGCAAACGCGAGTAGCATAGTATGTAAGATTGGCGGCTGCACGCTTCATAGTGATACAGTTGTCAATTGTAATTTTAGCAAGAGTCACTTAGGTGCAGCAGCTACTTACGCACTAGCGTCAGGTATTTCTCTGCGTGTAGTAAATGCCTTTGATATCGTAGGGATACTAGGATGGCTGTATCTTGGTGCCAGAGCTGTGGTTAAAACGTGTTGCTGTAAGCCAAGTCTTAGAGACGGGTATATGCAAAGTTGTTTGCAGCGTTTTTTGTCCAGTAATGAGCTCTCGTTTATTATTACTACTCCCTCGGCTTTATGTATCGTCGCCAAGATATTAGAAACATATGGATTGGGAATGTATGAACTTGATACATTTTTTACTGGATTATTTCCAATGTTGGTTGGTGGAATCCAGGCTGGATATGATATGTTTAAAATTGCTAATTGGGGGCTTAAGAAATGCGGTTGTAGTTGGCATCATAAGCTTTTTAACAAATGGTGGTTTGGATTTGGCAAAAAGTCTGCTCCCAGAGAATTTGACGAAGATGTTAGATTTCTCAGAAAATTAAATGACGACATTAAAGAGCTTTCAAATGAAAAAGGAAAGGTATATAGCAGCATCCTGGAGCATGAAAAAGAGTATATTTTAACCGAAGATGTTAAAAATGAAGTAAAAATTGGAGCAAATTGTTATGAATTATTGAGCAAAAAATCTACTATAGAAGTAGTGCTTGGTGCGAATGTTACGCTGAATCAATTAATGGAAGCTGGGATGACAGTCCCAGAGTTAAAAGAGCGAGGAGCAACCAAAGATCAGTTTATAGAAGCTTTAAATACTTTATATGAAAACGATTAGATTAGGAGTGTTATAAAAATTTAATATATTGTTAATATTAGTTTATAGAGAAGGTTATTAAATTATGAAAAGATTGTTGTTACTCTGCTGTGTTTTTTTTACTTGTTCTTTTGGAATGACTGGTAAGTTACCATTTGGAACAGCGTTGTATACAAAGAATGAAAATGTTTGCGCCTATTATGCTTCTTCACAATTATGGGAGAATAATGGTATACTGGGGAGGTATAATCCACAGAATGTGACTTTGGCTAGAACAGAGCTTGAAGGTAAGCAGTGGAAAAAATCACTGGAAAGCCTTGTTGGTTTTTGTAGAGCTCATATCGTTCTATCCGGGGAAATGAGCAACTTTTTTGGGCGTGCTAAGCATTCAGCGCTCTCAGCAAAGTTGAAACCTATTTTGGAGTCTAAGATAAATCACGTAAAATGTCATGTCGCGGCAGATATTTCTGCTGAAATAGCAGAAGATTTATCACTTTTTTCTTCATTTCAAATTCCTTGGAAATCGTGTTTAGGCACGCTAAGGTCTTGTATATCAACCGGCCCTTTCTCATATTCCTATTCTCTTGAAGAAACCTTAGTCATATTGCATATGCATCCAGAAATCATGCCTTGGGTTAAGCTCGGAAAAGATTATGAGAAAGACAAAGAGTTTTATATTAAATGTGTTGCTGCAGCTATAGCAGAAGTATTGGTGAAAAAAGGCGGTACTTTTAATTTTAACTTGAACGCATCTCTTGGGAGTGAGCAACTTTTTGATGAGAATGTAAAAAATATAGTGTCGGAATATATAAGAAGTGTTTTAAAATCAGATTGATAGTTTATATGTGCCAATCAACATTTTTAGTCTGACAGTTATGTATAATGGGGCGCGATTGCATGGTGCGATGGTGAGTGTGTGTTTAGTGATATTCATGGATGCGTAGTCTTTAGGGCCAAAAGGAATGGGATTATGCAGAAAACGACTGTCTAGGTTGTATTGGCATTGACCTGGACGGCCAAAAATGTTTTATACTCAATCATAGTGAGATTTCAGACGGTATACACGATTCGTTATGATAATGCGAATTGCCTAGCATCGCTAAGAGAGTTGAATTTTAGTTTTAATGATCTGATTTTTCTTTTCAACCAGCTCCGGAAATGTTCGATCGGATTTAGATCCGGCGAATACAGCGGCTGAAATACCAGGCGACAACCGGATTTTTCCATGGCTTCTCGGATTTCTTTTTTTCGGTGAATGGAAGCATTATCCATGATTATACCATTCCTCATTACTAATACCAAATCCCATCATCGATTAGCCATTGCCTGCCTGGCAGCGGCTGCTACAGAGCGTGTTCTAGAAGTTATTTGGACAATCCAAAATGAGGAATGGTATAATACCAAATCCCATCATCGATTAGCTATTGCCTGCCTGGCAGCGGCTGCCATAGAGCGTATTCTCGAAGCCATTTGGACAATCCAAAATGGGATTTGGTATAATATTTGTCCCATAATGCCTCCTTTTCTATTGGGGATAGTTCGTATTTTAGCTCATTCGCGTCGCCTCCACAATATGGGACCATACAC
>JAITRU010000046.1 GCA_031288225.1 Holosporaceae bacterium
AACTCCAAATGATGTGTATATTGGCGGTTGTAATGCTAAGAGTTTCATCTATGCTCAGATAAGCTTTAGTGAAACTCTAAATTGCACTATTTTGGTCTAAAAAATTGGGTGCACCATATTGAGCAAGAATCCGTCGATATTGCTGCTGGACGAACCGACCAACCACCTCGATCGTCACAATCGTCAAAGTCTGATGCGCATGTAGCGGCCAGAATCTCTCGAATTAAAAAGCTGTGATTTTGGAGAAACTCAGCAATCTATACCCAATCACCGTGAGATTTCAGACGAAAAATGCTGTAATCACAATAAAGACTCACCAATAAAATCCAATTTCTTAGGGTGATTGGGTATATAACTGTATTCGTTAATGGGTTCAAGAGGCAAAAAAGTATAATACCAGATCTCGTTGCAAATTATCCAAAACATGCTTTGCATAGCCTGCAAATCAAGGATGTCATTTGGATACCAGACATGGGATCTGGTATAACATAATTTATTTCAAAAGCTCAGCCTGCTCCTTTGAAAATAACATGTACCCAGAGTTTGTATAGGATATCGGCTCAAGCTTCTTGATTCTAATATAATATCTCAGTGTGGATTTTGGCACACCGCAATATTTTGCAAACTCGCCAACTGTTATGAGAGGCTGCTCTGTTTCAATCTCCTGTTTTCCAAACATCTTGACATACATGTCTAGGGATTTTTTGAGTACCCGAAGCATATATTTGTAATATCCAATCACATCGCCTTTCGTATTTCTGAAATTGATGCTTGCGATATAGCGCTTCCTCTCAATTGTAGCTATCACAGTCGGCAAATATCCAGCTCGCATTAAAATAAGATTCATCAAAAGACGGGCCGTCCGTCCGTTACCATCAATGAAAGGATGAATTTCGACCAATTTGTAGTGAGCTTCAAACGCTTTGAGTATGCTATCGGGCTTTTTGTCCAATTTTTCA
Source organism: Holosporaceae bacterium (assembly GCA_031288225.1). GTDB lineage: Bacteria > Pseudomonadota > Alphaproteobacteria > UBA3830 > UBA3830 > BNWE01. The sequence goes on from JAITRU010000046.1 coordinate 960, forward strand.
GTAAAATTTTTCATTAAGTCCGGCACTTTCAGCGGATTCGGAAGAACAACGTCAGATCCTGCAATCCTTACTCTGACATTGCGATACCGTCCTCTGTTGTTGTCGTCGATTCCGTTTAAAATTATCGAATGAATTTTCAGAATCACATCTTCATAGTTCACTTTTCCTTGATTTACCAATGAAACAATGTAATCGAAGGCCTCTGCATGATTTTTGGCTTCCAGATAATCTTTAATCGGTTTTGAGCCTGAAGTAAATCCCTCTTCAACAGTTAGCGCAGTTTCTGCTCTGGTCAGGGTATTTCCCTCGATATTATTGGAAGTATAAGTTAGTTCTACTCTCAGCCATTTTATTATAGTTTCAAAAGAATCATGGGGAATCTTCTGTGATAATTCTTGAACTTGCTTGAATATCTTGTACATAGTTTATGGTTCCTATTTTTTATAACTATATACTGTGAATTTAAAAATATCAACATGCGAATCGTAGATTTATGGAACCGTTGACAACAGGCAAATTCAGGGTCAGGGGTTCGTTTCTTCGCCCCTTCACAGATGAAGTGCAACGGAGGTAAGATTTGGAATTAGAGTATGTTACAAATTAAAAGTTGTAATCAGGATCTATGGAAAAGAGTCATGAGACGAAGTTAATCTCGATTTTGTACGAAAATAAGGAGGTTATACCCAATCACCGTAGGAAATTGGATTTTTATGCACGAAAAACCAGCAAATTTCCGATACTTAAGTTCGCTTTCTCAGCGTGATTGAGTATATACATAAATTGTTTTAAAAGTGCGTTTATAACGTAGTATTTTCACTTAAATATCAGGCTGATCATTGCGCTAACGAACGCATTTTCAAAGTAGATCATGTATACCATTCCTCATTATTAATTTCTCTCCGCAAGCGGTGAGCAGCCTCATGTTCAGGCTATGTGGAAAAGCTTTCGGATAATTTGTTCCGAGGAATGGTATTATACACAGCGCTTTGTTCGGGTGATTTCCACCTTTATGTGGCAATTTTAGAAATTTTCAAAGGATGATTAGGCAAAATTTTTACACTCCACGATATTATTGGCTAACTGGAATGGGTCTATGTTCCCGCAATCATAGCTAGGGCGAAAATTTTCAAAATTGCCGCTTACTTCAACATTTCTGTTAAGCCTGGCTAATTTAAAGGAAATTTCTGCCAATTCTTTCTGCTCCTTTAGCTTGTTTTTTATGCGCTCCGGCTGTATTTCCTCTATATTTTCATACACGCCATCCAGGGAGGCATACTTATTAATCAATTTCGCCGCCATAACCGGTCCTATGCCATCTATGCCGGGAATATTATCGGATGAATCCCCGGTAAGCGCTTGAAAACAAACCATTTGTGATGGATGAACACCGTATTTTTCCACCACATCCTGGCTGGAAATCATCTTTGATTTTAGCGGATCAAACATGTGCACATCATCGCTTATTAGCTGCATAAAATCTTTGTCGGAAGAAATTATTCGTACCATATAACCCTGAGACGACAGAAGGGAAGCGTAGGTGGCAATCAAGTCATCGGCTTCGAATTCCCGTTTCTTAATCGGCTGCGCACCCATTGCACGGCAAGCGTCCGCCATAAATGGAAACTGTACCCTTAAATCATCCGGCAACTGTTTTCGATTGGCCTTGTATGCCGGAAACAATCGTGAGCGAAACGTCTTTCCTCCGGAATCGAAGGCAACCGCAAAGAAATCTGCCGAATGCTTTCGAAGAATTGAAATTAGCATGGTGCAGAATCCAACAATAGCTCCGATGGGCTGACCGTCGTTACTGCTAAGTTGCTGCTTCTGTAGGGCAAAATAAGCCCTGAATATCAACCCACTGCCATCTACTAGAACAGCCAATTTCTTTTGCATGCCACACCATTAATCGCCGGTTAACTACGACACTACTGCATTGTATCCGTTGCATCACCATTGGAGTGCTGCTGGCGATGATACATCTCTGCAAAATTGACTGGTGCCAAATATAGAGCATGGAAACCACCATCGGCCGTTGTGGAAGCAATAATGTTTCGCACAAACGGAAACAGCAGATGTGGACATTCCACGTAGAGAAGCATCTGCATAACTTCCTGGGGAAATCCGGATATGAAGAAATCTCCACAGTAGATTAACTCCATGATAAACAATGGATTACCCAAAGCGGCTTCGATTTTTATGTGAATGGCAACATTGTACAAGCCGCCACTTTTTTCCGATATTTTCTTTGCATCAACATTAAGGTTTATATCAAGGCTCGGCTGCTGCTGATCCTGAGTGTCTTGTATTTGGGAGACGGAATTTATGTGCTCGAAGGATAAATCCTTCAAATATTGAGATGCCATTTCAAATAACTGCGCTGGTTCATCATTATCGGGTACATTTTTATCGGCCATAGCACGTCTTCCTCCAAAATTTCATTGTTGCAATTACCCCATTCAAAATTCTGCTTTTGGTAATTTTACGCAGTCACCGAAGGACCCAACCAACACCATTAATTTCCCGCGATCCACAATCGCGACATCTACATTGGAAAACCTAGCACTGCCAAACTCCGCATAGCGCACCAGAGTCTAGCATTCTTCTGGAAAAATTGCTTGGATTATTTTGGGATTTCTGAAAATTTTCACTGAGCAAAGTAAAATTTTTGCTAATTTTACAAAAACATCCCAGAACTTAACTGTTTTACGGACTTTATAAAAAGATTAATAAGATAAAATCTCGTATTAAATATTAACAACTGACATATTGATGATATACTGGCGCCGGATGTTTTTTAATGTTTCGTTTAGATGGTGCTTTGCTGGGGTGACTGGCAGAATTTGGAGAGTTAGGCGACATGGATTGTTATTTCAGTGATTTTTTGAATGACTTTGTTATTTTTATCGGGAACGCAGGGTGCTATCCCAGAGAAGTTTGCAATGCGCAGTCCGGAGCAAATTTTCACTTACTTACTGTCTTTGTATTAGCGTGTTTTGTGGGCTACTATGTGATTTGGAAAGTAACACCGGCGCTACATGCTCCGCTGATGTCCGTAACAAATGCGATTTCAAGCGTTATCGTGGTTGGCGCAATTTTTGCTGCTACCCAGAGTTTTTGCCCCCAAGCCAAGTGGTGCGGATTTGCAGCAGTTGTGTTGGTTTCCATCAATATTTTTGGCGGATTTATGGTCACTCACCGCATGCTTAGCATGTTCAGAAAAAAATAAGTTGTTTTTGTAGAATAGGTTGACGCCGTGATAATGAATATCCTTTATCTGATTGCTGCCATTTGTTTTATTTTTTCCCTAAAGGGGCTTTCGTCTCCGGAAACAGCCTACTATGGCAATGTATGTGGCATCGTCGGCATGTTTTTGGCTGGATGTGCCGCATATCTAGCCGTTGATGTGCCATTTGGCACATCTGATCTATGGTTTTCCTTGGTGGCAATTGTCATTGGAGGAGGTGTAGGAATTACAATTGCAAAATCCGTTTCCATGACAAATTTACCGCAAATGGTGGCAGGATTTCACAGCCTAGTTGGGCTCGCTGCCGTTCTCGTTACTTTTGCAACCTATTTTGCTCCGGAAATATTCAACATAGCCTCCGTCGATGGAACAATCGGGAAATGCAGTTTGCTGGAAATGGGAATAGGAGCAGCCATCGGTGCAATAACCTTCAGTGGATCTGTGGTTGCTTTCTTAAAATTGGATGGTGTTTACGGCGGCCATAATGTTTCCAGCGCTGTCAATGCGTTCTTAGCTTCTTCGGTAGTGTCTTTGATCACGTGGTTCGTAATTTCCGAGTCTATATATGCTCTGACTTTGTTCACATTGTTTGCATTTATGTTGGGATTTACGCTCATAGCGCCGGTGGGTGGCGCCGATATGCCAGTTATCGTATCCATGCTGAATTCCTATTCCGGCTGGGCAACGGCTGGCATAGGTTTTACTTTGCAAAATGACCTTCTCATCATCATCGGCGCCCTCGTGGGAGCCAGCGGCGCAATCCTCAGCTACGTAATGTGCCGAGGCATGAATCGATCACTTTGCAATGTCATGTTCGTTTCTGGGGCCAATAGAACATCCAAAACATATAATGTGGTTTCCAAATCGTCCAATAGTTATTCATTCAGAGCTGGAGCTCCGGAAGATGCAGCCTTTATACTCAAAAATGCGAAATCAGTAATTATTGTGCCTGGATACGGGATGGCAACGTCTCAGGCTCAGCATTCCCTCAAAGAATTTGGCGATATTCTCAAAAAAAATGGCACCAGTGTAAGGTATGCGATTCATCCAGTGGCTGGCCGCATGCCAGGACACATGAATGTGTTACTGGCTGAGGCAGGTATTCCATACGAAGATGTGTTTGAGCTGGACGAAATTAACCGAGACTTTGCATCCTGTGACGTAGCCTATGTCGTTGGCGCAAACGATATTACTAACCCTGCCACTAAAAACGATCCTTCCAGCTCCATTTATGGTATGCCTGTGCTGGAAGTGGAAAAAGCAAAAATTGTACTGTTTCTAAAAAGATCCATTGGTTGTGGTTATGCTGGAGTGGATAACGAGCTTTTTTACTCCCAAAACACCATGATGCTATTGGGCGATGCCAAGAAAACCACCGAATCTATCATAAAAGCGCTATAGAGGAGAGTTCTTCAGACCTAGAGTCTGAGTAAATTTCAGATGAGCAAAAAAGAGAAAATGATTCATGATTAGTGACGAGCACAAAGATAAAGACTTTGAAGTTGTGCTTTCTTCTCCTAAAATTCTGCCATGGAAAAAACTTATCACCACAATGGAGGAATTGAGAAAAGAAGATTCACAAGATAGGAAAATTATCGGCATGACCAGTGGCTGCTTCGATTTACTGCATTTAGGGCATTTATATGCTCTGAAAAAGGCAAAAAGTTTCTGCGATGTGTTGATTGTTGGAGTGAATTCGGATCAATCGGTACATCACCTAAAGGGGAATAATCGTCCTGTGCAGGACGAAAAAACGCGATCGCTGCTAATAGCAGCGCTCATTTATGTGGACTACGTAATGCTGTTTGATGAAGCATCTGCGGCATATTTTGTGGATATAGTGCAACCAAATCTAATTATAAAGGATAAATACAAGCTATGCGATTGGCCAAATGCGGAAAAAATATCATCGTTTGGTGGAAAAATGATAAAACTAGATAAGATAGATGGCTACTCCACCACCGACATAATAAAAAAAATAAATGATGGCAACGTTAAATAAAAATCCACTATACTCAATCACCGTAAGAAATTGGATTTTATTGGTGAATCTTTATTGTGATTGCAGCATTTCTCATCTGGAATCTCACCGTGATTTGGTATAAGCCCTGAACAACATAGTATTCCTATTAATGTGGCCAAGTGTTCAATGCTCGAATATAGCTTAAGGCGTTGAATTTCCTAAAAAAAGCAGCTAGGCAATCTAACTCTTAGCGTAGTTAGGATTTATACCAAATCCCATCATCGATTAGCTATTTCCCGCCTGGCAGCGGCTGCCATAGAGCGTGTTCTCGAAGCCATTTGGACAATCCAAAATGAGTTTTGGTATTATCTAGCTCGATTGCAAAGAAAAACTAAATGCTATTCAAAATCAGCTCAAATGCTCGAACTCTCCATTCGTTTACTCAATTCATCGAGTTAATATATGCCTTATGGGGCAATCCCAATGCTTCCACCCAATATGCTTTGATTAGCAATGCTGTACATTTGTTACAAAACAAAATTTTTATTAGTTCTATCCCACTTTCTCCTACATTGCTCTTGCGAAATTCGCGGGATACAGGTTCGAACAAAGTCACTGCAATTACTTTGAGTATCTTACAAAATTTTTCATAAATCGGGCCGGATTTCGCATGATTCGGAGAAGAAAACAAAGAACACAGCCGGCTTTTTTCTTCTGCAGGTACGGTAAATCCAACTGCTTCCATGCTAGCGAAGAATTTGTCCAAATTACTACTTGCTTTTCTTACTAAGAGGGGTTTGCAAAAGTTAAGGTTAGTTTTGGAGAGAAAACGATTTACCTCAAATTCTGCACTATTTGCAATTGCGTAATTTGCTGCACTGATTACATCTTCCTCATCATATGCATACATTTGTTGATTACTATGTGGCAAAGGAAAAGGGTCAGGCGTATTATCTGCAATGGATTCATATGCAACAACCAAAGTCAAAGCAACGGTTATAAATTTCCACATGTTATGTCCTCCTATTATCATCAAAAAAATTGCCTAGATATCCAGGGCCCGCCGGAATTCCAATACGATTTTCCAATTTGCCATATGCCAAGCAATATATAATATATGTATAATATTCTTACCAAGAATTAAAGCATTTTTTATGTATGGATTAATATTTTTTTATATTTTTTTTAAAGGACGCAATTTTTTTGTTGTTTTTTTGGAATTGTAGAAAAAACAAAAAATCAACGACAAAATTCAGCACACATTATTTTTTAATGTATTTATATTACAATTCCAGATACAATTCGCTGCCGGTCCAACTAAGATTGCAATTTTTTGTACATTTTGGTGCCCATTACTGCTACAATGGAACCATGATGCTGCTGCGGTAAGTTTAATGGAAGTCTGGAATTGGGATCATATTATATTGAAAATTTTTGAAATACTGATGGTTACGTGCTGCGAATTGCGCAAAGTGACCGTTGACAAGGATTATGGAATCTAGGATATATGCCTAAAAGTGAGAATTTATACCGATTGCGCTATTCCACAATTGGCAAATGCAAGGAGAAACGATGTTAGTTGGTTTTTTAAAGTCTATTTTTGGATCCCACAATGATAGGGTTGTGAAAAAATACCTAAAAGTTACAGAAGATATAAATGCCTTTGAAGATGAAATTGCTAAACTGACTGATGATCAGCTTCGTGATAAAACATCCGAATTTCGCTCTAGGCTTAGTGCTGGAGAAGTTCTTGAAGATTTGCTGCCAGAAGCATTTGCTGTAGTGCGGGAAGCTTCCAAGAGAACGCTCGGCCTGCGTCCGTTTGACGTGCAAATGGTAGGAGCAATGGTGCTGCACGATGGCATGATAGCGGAAATGAAAACCGGAGAAGGAAAGACGTTGGTTGCTGCCATGGCTGTTTATTTGAATGCTCTGGAAGGAAATGGAGTACACGTTGTTACGGTCAATGATTATTTGGCAAAAAGAGATGCCGAATGGATGGGTAAAATATACAATTTCCTTGGATTGAGCGTCGGGATTATAGTTCATGGATTAGATGATTACCAAAGAAAAGCCCAATACGCCTGCGATGTGACCTACGCTACAAATAATGAACTGGGCTTTGACTATCTCCGCGATAATATGAAATTCTATATGTCTGAACTGGTAATGCGTCCCTTCAATTATGCCATCGTTGATGAGGTTGATAGCATTCTCATCGATGAAGCCAGAACTCCGCTGATTATTTCCGGAGCTGCCGAGGATTCCGCTGATTTGTATAATCGTATCAATGAGCTTATTCCAAAATTGAGCAAGGAAGATTTTGATCTGGATGAAAAGCATCGCAACATTACCCTAACGGAAGTCGGCAATGAACATATGGAACAGTTGGTCTATGATCATGGTTTGCTCAATACTAAAAACTTGTACGATATACAAAATATCACCGTTGTTCACCACATTAATCAAGCCCTAAAAGCACATCACCTCTTCAAGAGGGATGTGGACTATATAGTTAAAAATAACAAAGTTATCATCATTGATGAATTTACCGGAAGAATGATGGAAGGACGCCGCTATTCCGATGGACTACATCAAGCTCTTGAAGCAAAGGAACATGTGAGGATTGAGAAAGAAAACCAAACATTGGCCTCCATAACTTTCCAAAATTTCTTCAGGATGTATAAGAAACTGTCCGGCATGACGGGAACGGCGGAGACCGAGGCACAGGAATTATCGGAAATTTATAAGGTAGATACTGTGGTTGTGCCCACAAATATGCCCGTCGCCAGAGCTGATTTGAACGATGAGGTTTACAGAACCGCCGAGGAAAAATATGCTGCAATTATTGCCCTTATCCGGGAATGTAATAGCCGGGGACAACCGGTGCTGGTAGGTACAATTAGTATTGAAAAATCAGAGTATATTTCCCTACTCCTCAAAAAAGAAGGCATTCCTCACAATGTCCTAAATGCCCGCTACCACGATGTGGAGGCGAACATCATAGCGGATGCTGGAAAGCTCGGCGCCGTTACCATTGCAACCAACATGGCGGGAAGGGGAACGGATATCAAACTGGGAGGAAACCTCGAAGCGCGTTTGGCAAAAGAATTGAGTGACGTTGAGGATGAAGAACTGCGGCAACAAATACAGGAAAGGGCAGAAAGGGAAATTAACGAAGCTTTTGAGGAAGTGAAAAAGGTTGGAGGACTGTACGTTATTGGAACAGAACGTCATGAAAGCAGAAGAATCGACAATCAGCTGAGAGGGAGATCTGGTCGTCAAGGGGATCCTGGTGCTTCAAAATTTTTCCTGTCATTGCAGGATGATTTGATGAGAATTTTTGGAGCTGAAAAGCTAGATCCCATGTTGCAACGGCTTGGACTGCAGGAAGGAGAGGCGATAACTGATCCATGGATAAACAGGGTATTGGAGAAAGCCCAAAAAAGGGTTGAATCCCACAACTATGATATCCGTAAGCATTTGTTAAAATTCGACGATGTTATGAATGACCAAAGGAAAGTGATATATGATCAGCGCATAGCTCTAATGGACGAAGATAGCGATTTTAGCACTGAAGTGGAGGACATGCGTCTGGAAGTTATTCATTCGATTTTTAACAATAGCATTCCGCCTAATACACCGTCCGATTTTTGGGATTATACGCTCATAAATGAGCAACTTGGTTCGTTTTTTGGCCCTGAAATTTTCGTGGAAAAGGCCGATAATCTTTCAAAGGAAGATGTCATCGTGGCCACCATAGCAAAAGTCTCGGAAAAAATGCGCCTCAAGGAGGAATCGTTTTCTTCGGAAACTATAAGGAATTTCGAAAGAACTATAATGCTGCGCCTAATTGATCAATACTGGAAGGAACATCTGCTGAACTTGGACAGATTACGTCAGGGCATTAATTTGCGAGCATATGCTCAGCGAGATCCTCTAAATGAGTACAAACAGGAAGCATTTGCCTTGTTTGAAAAAATGGTAACCACCATAAGGGAGGAAACCACCCGGGCTCTGTGTTTGTTCGACCTTCCCCGAGATTTGCCCGAGAGAGATATTGGCGCTATGTTTCCCGATATGAACGATGGGGATCTTAATTTAAGTAAGCTGTTGGAAGCGTATGGGGCAATGGACTTTGATAGTCTCGCCAAAGCACTTGCTTCGAAAGACAATATTATCGATGAAGAAAACAATAATGGGAGCAACGCAAATACTGATTCTGAAAAGAAAAGCAAGAAAGGCAATGCCAACAAAGGCAGCAAAAAGAGCAGTACTACCGCCAAGCAAAGCGAGAGGACGAAAAATGCTGAAGCTTCTGATATATTTTCCATTCCCAGAAATTCTCTATGTTCCTGTGGTAGTGGCGAGCGCTTTAAAAATTGCTGCGGAAAGGTGCAATAGGGCCATCATGAAGTGGTTGCCAACTAAACATAAACTGCTTTGAAAGTGCGCTTGTAATGGCGCATTTTTACTCAAATATCAAGCTAATCATTGCACTAATGAACGCACTTTCAAAGCAAATCATGTATAAATATAGAGAACGCCCAATAAATACGTTGAATTTTTAGCATTATTTAAATTATGCTTGATGACGAATACAGGACGCAGCAGAAGCTGTCGATTCAGACTGAGGCTCGGGTAGCAGGCTTTCTTCGGAGCAGGAATCTGCGTTGATAGAGCGTTTGGAATCAAAAAGTTATACATAAACCGTTTTGAAAGTGCGTCTATAATATCGCATTTCCGCTCAAACATCAGGCTGGCCATTGCGTCAACGAATGCGCTTTCAAAGCAGGTCATGTATAAGCACTCAGAGACCGCAGAAGAAAAGGCCTCTAATGAAGATCTGTTGTCCAGAAGATCTCTAGGCGAAAGCGTCTTTCGCGAAACTCAAAATGGACTGGCCTGCACCTTTTTCCTCGCTTCCGCACTACTGACTTGACACAGCACAGCAACTCATTCCTTAGCGGCTCTATTTCAGCTCGTTCCATCTACTCAATTTTCTTCGGAAAATGCGGTGCTAATTTTTTTTTCATTCGATTGAACTTTGCAACATTAACGACCCGCTTCTTCTCATCCGGAATCATTTTAATCCCCAAAGGATTGATGGCAACGTTGTTTTTTGCTAACTCCAGATGAAGATGTGGCCCCGTCGATATCCCGCTTGACCCCACATAACCTATAATTTGTCCCTTCTTTACATGTTCTCCATGCCTGACGGCGTATTTACTTAGGTGGGCATATCTACTGGCATATCCGGATACATGGGCTATGTCAATGCAACGCCCATAGCCATAATAATCACGACAACGTGTCACGACACCGGCACAAATCGCGTGCACCGGAGTTCCAAGTGGTGCAGAGAAATCAACACCGCTGTGATAGTGGCGAACGCCGGTAATCGGATGCCTCCGATGACCAAATCCATCGGAAACATGCAGAACATTCAACGGTGGACCAAACACACCGCGCTCACTTCTTCCATCAGCGATAGATTTCTCACCGTTAGCCAAGTAATAGGCAGCTTGCTCTGGCATGGAAACGGAATGCTTTGGTGAGTCTGGCCTGGCTGATGCCTGCGCAAATTTATAGACGGACGTCTCACCCGCTTTGGTTTTTATTTTCGCATATAGCATTTCACCTTTCTGGCTGTACATGATCTCAAATTTATCTCCGCTTTTTAGCGAATGCCTAAAATTAATTTTTGATGCCATGTTTTTTATGACACTATCAACGACGCAGGCCGGCACGCCGATGCTCCTGGCATCCTGATAAAAATTAGCACTAATCTCTCCCTTCGCCAGATGCATACCAACAAATTCACCGGATTCCATCTTTTTTATGAAAAAATTACGCTTCGGTAAATTTTTCGTAACAGAAGCGGATGCCGCAACCTTATTGACTGCAACTGCCCTAGCATTCTTGCCGGAAACAACATCGGCGATTTTCCCTCCGATGGCAGTATCAACCACATCGGATATGATGGACTTTGTAGCAAAAGCAACAGCTACACAATTGCCACTGTTAAATCCAAGCAAATCAAAAAAATTATGCACTGAATTTAGCGAAGCCCAAGCAAAGGGATCGCCACCCGTGCCGATAACGGCACAACAACCAAAGCTATAAGCGAGATCTTCGGTAGACTTACGCAAAACACCACCAGCAGGCAATTCTTTCAAATTTTTCAGAGAAAACACCGCCAATGCATCGGAAACATTTGCAGAGACAAAGCCACAGTCAGCGATGGAGGTAACGGGCTCAGCGGTACCCTCTGCTGCCACAACACCACTGCTACCCCTACTATGGTAACTAAAAAAATCCACGAAAACAGGGAAATACCCCACCAAAAAAACAGCGGCACCAACCACTGTTCTCACCCTAATATCCAAAAAAGAAAACCTCAAACAACATATCCTCAAATAAAATAGGAAACAACACACAACACTCTGCCACCGATAATTTTATAATAATTAAAAACAAAAGAACAGTACCCAATCTCGGGAAAAGCACAATCGTTAACAGTGTTTAATTTTCCTGGCTACATTTTCCGCAACTGCGCCAGCGATATTCTCCTGGGAACGGCCAGGAACACCCATTCTTCATAATAATACCAAGTTCAAGCATTGAATACTTTTGGCATCAGACAGAAATGCCCTGCCCAGCAGGGCTTTAAAAAAAACAGGTCAATTTGTTTCTGAACTTTGTGTAACATTACCACCGGACTTCACGTAAATGGGATTTTTCGTATCCACCATTCACACAGTCATTGTATACTTTCTACTTTGAAGTGTAAATCTCCTGGCTAATTTTTTGGATCTAACCCTAATCATGGGTCATGCACCAGGGCTTTTCACGACTATTTTCTTGACTTTTCTTTGATAACTGCTAGACTCATGCACCATGGGTAGGAGTGTTGCCGCGTAGCCGCTCTGGCTTGTGTTTGGTCGTATCTGCAGGCCATCTGTGGCATAATTTGATGATTTGTTAGACAAAATAGTGTATTGGGGGAATGAATGGGTAAGCCAACTTATAATCCGAGTAGATTAGTACGTAAACGTCGCCATGGTTTTCGGGCAAGGGTCGCCGCTGGTGGGCGCGTTTTAAAATCCAGAAGATTAAAGGGGCGCTTGCGCTTGTCCGCGTAGTCGTCCATTGAAAAAGGATTGTCGCCTAAAATTTCGGCGTGATTTTGTTAGGATCGCTCGGTTTGGTTTTTATCGCAGATCTAACGCGCTGGTTGTACAGTGCATTGCTAGCGAGTTAGGGCGGTGGCGTGTCGGTTTTACTGCATCAAAGAAGGTGGGTAATGCTGTTTTGAGGAATCGATGTAAACGCAGAATGCGAGCCGTTGCAGCACTAGTGTTGAGGGATATTGTGGCTAATGGAGTTGATTATGTGTTCATCGCAAGGAAGTCAACTTCTAATGTTCGTTGGGATACCCTGGTATACGAAGCCGAAAGTTCTGTGGCGTTTTTAAACAAGAAAGTGTTGGAATGCAACGGGTAGTTGTTTCCATTATCAAATTTTACCAGCGAGCCATATCTCCTTACCTGGGGCAGGGATTTAAGTGCAAATTCCATCCTTCCTGTTCCCAGTACGCAATATTGGCCATACAAAAATTCGGGCTATTGATTGGCCTTGCAAAGGCTCTGTGGAGAATTTTGCGATGTCATCCATTTTCCAGGGGCGGAGCTGATTTTCCCTAGACGCATATGTTTTCCTCCACAACGCCGGATCATCACATCTGCGCGAACCCGTAGTTCTTGTTTAAAAAGAAACGAAGAAAGAGAAAGAAAACGTTCGGACAATATCAACTATGTTCTCTTGGCATCGAGTTTCATGGTTAATTTTGCTCTGCCTTTGCTGTCATAGCCCAAAAACAAAACATCCACTTCATCACCTTCGCTGAAGATATCCGACACATTTTCCACACGTTTATCAGACATTTCACTAACATGTACGAGGCCATCCCGTGAACCATAAAAATTTACAAAAACTCCAAAGTCCATAATTTTTACAATCTTTCCACGATATACGGTACCATTAACTGGATCAAGTGCAATTTCTCTAATCATGTTCACGGCTATCTCCGTGGATAGCGCATTTTGGGCCGAAACGGTAACATTGCCGTCATCATCTATGTCAACCTTCGCTCCACTAATTTCAATAATCTCGCGAATTACTTTTCCACCGCTACCGATAACTTCACGTATTTTATCCTTTGGTATGGAAATCGTTGTCATTTTTGGCGCATTTTCATTGAGATCTCCGCGGTGCTGCCGAAGAATTTTTGCCATTTCCTTGAGAATGTGCAGCCGCCCATCGCGTGCTTGCCGTACAGCCTGCTCTATAATTTCAAATGTAACACCGGTAACTTTAATGTCCATTTGCAGGGCCGTAATACCAGCAGCGGTGCCGGCGACTTTGAAATCCATGTCTCCCAAATGGTCTTCTTCTCCCATGATATCGCTGAGAATCACTGACTTTGTATCATCCATCACCAAGCCAATGGCAATGCCGGCAACGGCACTTTTCAGAGGAACACCGGCATCCATCAATGCCAGAGAAGCTCCGCAGACAGTCGCCATTGAAGAAGATCCATTACAGGACAACACTTCCGAAACCACCCGTATTGAATACGGGAATTGGTCACGAGACGGAACAACAGCGTTAACGGCGCGCCACGCCAAACGACCATGTCCTATCTCCCGACGACCTGGGGATCCGAGACGCCCAACTTCTCCAACTGAAAATGGTGGAAAGTTATAGTGAAGGGCAAAGCGCTCCTTATACTCACCGGCCAAGGAATCCACTGATTGTTCATCCTGAGCCGTGCCAAGCGTTGTTACTGCCATCACCTGAGTCTCTCCCCGAGAAAAAACCGCAGACCCATGCACCATCGGCAACACTGACACATCGATATTAATTTTTCGTATTTCAGTTGGTGTCCTGCCATCTATTCGCCTGCCCGTCGTCAATAATTTGCTGCGCACAAACTCCGAGCAAACATCATGAAACTTTTCATTTAAAACACTATCCTCAACTTTTTGATCACTTTCCTGAAAATGCAGCAAGATCTTCCTATATACTTCCGCCAACGCGGCATTACGCAGAAGCTTGCTCTGGCCTTCGTAGGCTTTCCCAATGTCTTCCGTGAAATTATTGCGAATTTCTGCCAGCAACACACCATCAGAGTTTTCGGCGGAATCCGGCAAAACCCATGGTTCGCAGGCCGCTTCCGATGCCAATTCTTCAATCATGTCTATGATTGGCTGAAACGATGCGTGACCAAACTTCAGGGCGTGCAACATTTCATCCTCCGACAGCTCATTCGCCCCGGATTCCACCATAAGAACACCATCTCGAGTACCGGCAATAACCAAATCCAGGTCTGACGTATGTCCCAAGGGCGGATTTAGCAGAAATTCTCCACGCTCATAGCCAATTCTCGCAGCAGCGACGGGCCCCATAAACGGCAGTCCGGATATGGCCAACGCAGCAGATGTTCCGATGATGGATATGATATCTGCATCATTTTTTCCATCGAAACTTAAAACCGTGCATATAACCTGGGTTTCATTTTTAAAATTTTTGTGAAACAGTGGCCGGATTGGACGATCTATCAGCCGAGAAACCAAGGTTTCCTTTTCCGAAGGACGCCCTTCCCGCTTAATGTACCCTCCGGGTACTTTTCCAGCCGCGTAGGCTTTCTCCACATAATTCACAGTGAGAGGGAAAAAATCCGCCGTTGATTCCTGCGATTTATCCGCAACCACAGCACATAAAACCACAGTATCTCCATAGCGAACCAACACTGACCCGGTCGCCTGGGTAGCATAGCGTCCGGTTTCCAAAAACAGGGACCGCCCGCTCCATTCAACTTCCTTTTTTTTAGCCACCATAAAATTTCCCCACGTATTTTTTCCACTTTTTCATTTAATTTCTACCTTCTCAATCCCAGTGTTTTTATGAGATTTGCATAGCGTTCGTAGCTCTCGCGTTTTAGGTAATCCAACAATTTTCTACGACGACTAACCATGGCCAATAATCCTCTCCGGGAGTGATAATCTTTTGAATGAACATTCATATGTTCTCCCAAAGAATTAATTCTGGTTGTTAGGACCGCCACCTGCACCTCGGGGGATCCCGTATCATCGGCATGAATTGCGAATTTCGCAATAATATCACTTTTATTTTCAATCGACATCTTTGATTATCTCCATTTTTGCTTTTACATACTAACATCCGATGCGTTTTTTTTCATCACCGGAGAACACATTCTGACTGCCCTAACTTCATTTTCTTCGGATACAAAACCAATGCCAAAGAACCTTTGACTAATTTTTTCGAAGATAAGAACGTTGGACGGCATCGTCGGGTTTCCACTCTTCCAGCGGAAAACACCACCCGGAGTATCAGCATTTTCTACGAAACGTAACGATACTCGCAAACCATTTTGCAGTCTTACCACAAAGTCCTCACTCAAATACAAGGCCGGGATGTCGTCCAGCGGACATTCGCAGGGAATGAGAGACTCAAAAACTAGGCTAGTATCCACTATTTTCATCAATTTTTCCAGAGAAATTGCATCATTTATCGAAAAAAAACCAGATTTTATGCGGCGTAGAGCAGTCACATGCGCCACGGAGCCTAGCTCTGCCGCAATATCACAGACTAATCGGCGAACGTAGGTACCTCGGGAACATCGCAGCACAAACCTAAAGCACTTTTCGCTGGCAATGATTGCCGGCGCCACATTGCTACTATTATTTTCTTTTTCGAGGCCGAAGTCATTTAGCAGCTCAAGTGATAAAATTTCAATCGGAACAGGAGCTAGTTGTACCACCTGCCCACTGCGAACCATATCACAGGCTCTTCTGCCGGCTATTTTTTTGGCGGAAAAAGGCGGAGGAATCTGAAGTCGCCGTCCAAGAAAATGTGGTAACAGAGCCACAATTTCATCGGGAGTTGGTATTCTATCAGATGTTGCAGTGATTGTTCCACACCTATCAAAGGTGTCCGTTGCTGTTCCGAACAATGCATCGAAAACATACACTTTTTCCACGTCACTGGCGTAGTGAATGAATTTGCGAGCTTCGCCTACGGCAATGGGTAATACACCGGTAGCAAACGGGTCCAAAGTTCCGATGTAGCCTACCCTGCATCCAAGTATTTTTCCGATTTTCATGAGCGCTTGGTTCGAGGACATGTCAGGCGGCTTATCCAGGCAGAGCCATCCGCTGCACAGGGAAAAACTACAGCTATCCGACATATTCCTTCGTCATTTTTCCAAAATCGTTCCGAACATACTACCACAGCCTGTGTCTTACGATACATACATTCATGTTTAGATGTTCATCATAGCAGCAACTTTTTAAAAATTGCTACTTTTTTCCCAAACAAGCCACGAAAAACCCATCCGTTCCATGAATTGCCGGAGATAACCTCAACAAATGATTACGTGATGGCTGCGTGGCGGCAAGTTTTTGGCTGATTTCCGGGTTAATGCTTTCAAATTCTGGAAATTTCTTCAAAAAATCATTAATTTGATCTTCATTTTCTTCCATTAAAATGGAACAGGTCGCGTACAGCAACCTTCCCCCTCTCCTGACCAATTTAGCAGCCGATTGCAGTATGTTGGATTGTACCACTAGTAACTCACCCAAATCAGTGCAAGAAAATTTTGCTCTCATATCCGGATTTCTTCGCCAAGTGCCACTACCGGAACATGGTGCGTCCACCAAAACTACATCCGCACACTCGCAATGTCTTTTAATCCACTTGGATGTAAGCTCGTGACAAAACACATTACCTACGTTTGCTCGTCGAAGTCGAACTTTTGCATGTTCGAGACGTTCCGGATATTTATCCAGAGCGAAGATTCTTCCCTTATTCTGCATGGCAGCAGCTAAAGCAAGGGTTTTGCCACCGGCTCCAGCACAGAAATCTATTACAGTATCCGTCGACTTAGCTTGGCACATTTCTGCCACCAACTGGGATCCTTCATCCTGAATTTCAGCGAATCCTTGAGCAAGAACTGCATGGCTTCTGCTAACTCGGCCATTGAGAATACGCAGACCATTTGCGGCGTAGCGCGTCTCTTCTACTTCTACTCCGGATTCTTGCAGCATTTGCTTCAGTTCAATGCGGGTCGTCTTTAATGTGTTGGTGCGCAGATCTACGTTGGCTTTCTGGTTAAGAGCGCTCAACTCGGCTATGATGGACTCGGCAGGGTATATTCTCTGTAGATGCGACTCCATCCACAAAGGATAATTTTGCCTCACATGAAGAGGAAGTTCCAGAGTGTTATCATTCATGACTGCATTGAGAGAGTCCATAAAGTGCAGCTCAAAATCCGTTAATTTCGACGGAGCATAGGGTTTTCCGGAAAATATCTCCATCATTTGTTGGAGAGATAATTTTCGCTTTGTTCTTAGGAAAGTGATTACAAAGAATCGCCCAAAATTTGAGGTAATAGCAGATGTATAAAATTTCATGAGTTCATAATTGCGAAAAATAGCATAGGATAATTCTGCAATTTCACGCCGATCGCTGGCGCCAACCCATCTGTTGTTTTTAAAAAATTTCGCCATTATGATATCAAACGGCACAGAGGAAGCTAAAAATATGTCCAACAAATCTATTGTGGCTGAAATTTTTGCTGCGTACTGCATCCGGATACCCAACCAGTGGACCTACAAGAATCGATTGCCGCGGAGGAACGACGTACCTCACTGCGAAGTATTTTCTCCAAACCGCTTTACAGTATTGGAATGTGGCAGGCGGGAACTATCTGGAACAACGGTCGAGACAACTTCATCTTTACTCCAATGAACTCCGTCGCGATCATATTCAACACAGACTTTTAGATAGGCAATGACTTCTACCTTCTTTTTGGGCGGTGTCCAACCTGCTTTCTGGCAGAGCTATAGCTGCGAAAGGCATCTTTTGTTCTTGAAACCGATGAGTTCTTTGTGACTTTTGCAATGCACTTCTTCTCCTCTGCCCTTTTTTGTTCCGTCACACCTTTCAACTCCGTGCCTGGATCCATTTTGGTCCCTCTTTCAATGGCAGAACAAATGTTACGAAAAAACGGTTTCGTCACAGGATCATCGCCCAGTGGGCTACATTCCCTCGTAATCCAAGGTGCATTTTCGTCGTTACATCCCGGACACCTGTGGGTAAAGATGTAACTGTTAACAACATTCACGATTTTTTCTACGCAATATTTATAGTCATCGTCAGTTTTTCTATTACCCTGAAAAAACATTATGGTCGCAGCCAATACTGGCTTCTGTTGATCCAGTGTAAAATACGAAACAGTAGAAGTATTGATGTGTCTTTCGGGTTTCAGATCAATGGCGCAACAAGCTGCAATATCACACACAGCTAGGATTAGGCATCCAAAAAGCACAGATATTATCTTGCGAACCACAACCATTTCTCCTCTCCAAAATTTTTCCAAACAAATCACTCCATCATCCGATTAATGTAGCACCAAGCTCAGTGACAATCTATACAGATAACTGCATAGCTCAAAAACCAGAGCCATTGATTGGATATCTAAATCTAAACTTAGTATAATATAACATATATACTTTGCTTTAGCAACACAAATAATTGACAAGCTACTTTGATCCAAGCCGCCTAAGTTTTCCTAGGATATTTTTCTTTCAAAAAATCGAAATATGAGTCTGTCCTGCTGCTCACCGAATTTGCATACATCAGAAACCTGCATAATTTTAAAAATTCAATAGGTACCTCAAATTGTACGATCTGTTGTGTTTGAGACACTGAATTTTGCTGAAAGGTCACAGAAATTCGCAAATCATCAATCGTTTTACCATCACATACTGTAATACCAAATCTCATTTTGGATTGTCCAAATGGCTTCTAGAACACGCTCTATGGCAGCCGCTGCCAGGCAGGCAATAGTTAATCGATGATGGGATTTGGTATAACATAGTTGCTTCCTATGGCTGACCAATTGGCAACCACAAAAGTGAAAGCAAAAATTAATAATGAGAAATGGTATTAGTTATTATACCAAATCCCATCATCGATTAGCTATTGCCTGCCTGGCAGCAGCTGCCATAGAGCGTGTTCTAGAAGCCATTTGGACAATCTAAAATGAGATTTGGTATTAATTGTATTTAAAGGTATTTTCACTGCGTCGTTACAGTGTTTTTTGGCAAATTTCAACACTCTCTTTGTATACTTTACTGGCAATAAATTAAAAAACATTTAAATTATAAAGAAAAATTGAGTCCAGATTTTTTTAGTATTTTATTTGCTGGAGCTTTTTTAAAGCCGATCATGTCGTTCTTTTTTATGGATTGTTCTGTAAGGATAGAAATTACGGACAGATATTTTGAATTTCTGCACAAGTTCGGTGAAAGATTAATACAACGATTTTGCATTATGATACATAGCAATAATCGTGTACAGGGATTATCCATGCTGGCGGACAGAGTGAGATTCGAACTCACGAAGGGGTTTCCCCCTTGCCGGTTTTCAAGACCGGTGCCTTAAACCGCTCGGCCATCTGTCCTATTTACTTCAAACACTGCCTCATCTTCGATCCGATCGGCAATTGTCTAGCAATTTTTCGAATATTTATTCACATTTCAGACATTTTCAATACTCTTTGCCCTCTTTCCATGAGAGTAAAGCAACGGCTGTCATGGACGCTGCTGCTACGAATAATAGCGCCGGGCTTGCTGTATTGCCAGTAATTTTTATCAAATACGTTGCCCAGGTTGGAGCGTAGGCACCGAAGGCCGCCATGGCGAAGTTATGGGCGATCGACACCCCTGTAAGTCGCACCTTCGTTGGAAGCATGGAGCATATGGTGGCCGGAATAGGCCCATAGTACATGGAAAATATAAAAATAATTCCCATCTGCCCCAGTAAAGCACTGTAGAATGTGGCATCTTCCAGCAGAATAAATAGCGGATAGACAAAAATAACCATTGAAATGCAAGCGATAACCATTTGCAATCTTTTGCCTACCCTATCCGCAAGCCAGCCTCCAAAAAGTATAGCCAGCGCGAAAAAAATCATGTTTATGGTTTGGATATAGAACGCATTTTGCTTTCCAAGATGCAAAACCGTTTCGAAGTACGTTGTAAAGAATATCGCAATTAGGAAATATCCACAGGCAGTCAATACATCGGTGACGGTCACCAGCGCCAGCCCCCTCCAATGCAACCTAAACAGACTCCCAAGCATTGCAGATCCGGACTGCTTTTGTTTTGCATTTTCCATCTTTTGTTGCTCTACAAACTCCCGCGGATCTTCCAGTCGATTCTTCACATATTCCGCCACAAATGTGCCAACGAAACTAAGGATAAACGGGATACGCCAACCGAATAATTCCAATTGCTCTGGATTCAGGACAGATGACATGAGAGTAGCAACCAGCGCTCCCAAAATAAATCCGCTTACTAGACTGAAAGGCGCCCAGGCCGAATAGGTGGATTTTCTCGCATCGCTGGAATGTTCGTAGAGAAATACTATTGTTCCCGTAAAACCGCCACCCAGAGCTAAACCTTGTAGAATGCGGATCAAGGTAAGCAGTACACCGGCCCACAGGCCAATGTGTTCGTAGGTTGGCAGCAACCCCATTATCGCCGTTGGAATTGCCATGAGGTATATTGATATTACCAGCGCTTTCTTGCGTCCATATCTATCTCCAATATATCCAAACAGTACAGCTCCCATGGGTCTCGCTATCAGCCCCGATGCAAATGCACCGTAGGATGCTATAATTTGTTGAAACGCGTCACCGGATGGAAAAAACAATTTTCCTATGGTGGTGGCAAAGAAACCATAAATGGCAAAATCATACCATTCCAAGGCACTTCCGGCTATACAGGAGAGTATAACCTTTTTTATTCTAGTAAATTCTGAACTTGCATAAGCCGCGCTAGAGTGTTTCTTCATAAAAAATCTCCATACCCAAATGTACAACCAAGGGAATTCTACTATCAATGCTACTGAATTTCAACTAACAAGATCAGCGATCCTATCACCCGCCGAATCTTTTTTCAGCTGGAATTTTAGCAAAAATTCAGCAAGGTTATTGTTAGTGAGATCGATTTGGGGGCTGTTGAAAACTGATCAAAAAATGCCATCCCGAGGCAGGAATCATCCTGAAACATAGATTGTAAAAATTTGGATTTTTTCTGTTTTCAACGATCCAATTTGATAATTCAATTGGAGCAGTGGGCACTCTCCACCGGGTATACTATATAAATGCTGGTGCAAAACAATACCCCGATCGAGTCCAAACCTTCTTCCGATACCAAAGATGCCGATGATGGCGCGGATACAGAAAATATTGGAGACGCCAAAAGCCACAATGTATTGGCAAAATTACCAATGATATCGATGCAATGTTGAATCCATAAAACTTTCAAAATTTACACCAATTATTGGATTTGGCATCCAGAAAAAATTTGGTGGAGTTTCCATAACATATTGAAAGAGACTTCCAATTTTTAACTCACATTCCAGAAAAATGCTTTGTGTTCTGCCGATAAAGCGGACGGCATCGGAAATGCCATTTCTAATGTTTCCACAGGGCACAAAAATCGCGCAAAATCTGCCGGCTACGTAACTAGCATCATTGGTGTACTACATTTTCACTGATTATTGAGCGCATTATGTCGCGCATTTTCGCGGAATGTTGAATGACTAATGTGATATTATCCTTCCTATGCTTGAATTTTTCAAAAAAAACAACTTAGTTTGCATTGCCGCTGGTGCATTGTTTCTCAGCATGTCTACGCGCATGCTGTATTCGCATTTGGCTTTATATCTAAAGGTTGAATTGCACGATTCTACGTCCAAGATTGCTCTTATGGATGGCAGCATTGAGTTTTTATCATATTTGGTGCGTGTCTTCTTTGGGCTAGTCAGTGATTATTTTCATGCACGTAGAGTATGGATCGTTTCTGGATGTGCTGTTGTTTTGTTGGTTAAACCGCTTTTTATATTCCTTAGTAACGTCTGGGAAGTCCTATTAGCTGCGGTCATGATTGATAGATTTGGAACAGGCATGCAGGTGTGTCCTAGAGACGCGCTGGTTGCCGAGTGTAGTACAAAAAATCGCTACTGTGCAGTGTTTGGATTTCTGAAAACCATGAAAACCATCGGCTATGCGACGGGGGTTTTGCTTGCCGTTGGCATTATGTATTTTTCCGGTGGAAATTATTGCACACTTTTCTTTTGCTCCGCAGTCCCGGCGCTGCTGTCCTTACTGGCAGCACTCGCAATTAAATCTGAACCAAATACTGCTGCGTTACAATATTCACGACAATTGGACAATGCCGGAGCTTTGGGCCAACGGATTATTTTTTTTCTGAAATCACTGCGTTACTTTGGCTGTCGTTTTTTCTTTACAATAATTATTGCCGGCATCTGTCGAATGGGATTTTTTGGAGAATCGCTTTTAATATTGAGAGCAAATGATTTCACTTCCGGCACTTATGCGGCAATAACAGTATTATTTGTAGGACTGGGGCAGGCCATTTTCGCCTACCCAATGGGCCTGTTAGCCGACAAAATTTGTAAAATACATGTTATAATAATATCACTGGTTGTCAGCGTTTTTGCTAATGCTTTCATGATGTCCTGTGATAATATCTATGCTCTTTGCGGGGGTATTTTTTTTTCCAGCGGGCAACAGGCGGTTATTCAGACGCTATTCCTTGCCATCATCAATGGCAGCGTTAAGGATGATCTGCGTGCCACCGCCATTGGCATGTTTTACTGTACCATGGGACTTGCCTACTTTGTTGGCACCGGAATATGTGGGATTGTGTGCGAACATCATGGACCAGCGATAGCATTTCTTTGCTGCATTGTCATTAACCTATGTGGGTTTTTGTTATGTTTTCTGATAAAACTTTGGCCTGAGAAATATTCTGACCAGCGTTGAAGTCCAGCGTTGGCAACCAAAAGCCCATGGGCGGCCCATCCAGGTCTACGGGACATCCAGTAGCAAACATGAAAAGACAGTTACGCAAAAGTAATATTCGAGTGAGTTGTAGTGAATGCGCAATTGTTCTCTCCACAGGGCAATTCTTGACTGGATATGGTGGATTTTACCCACAATTATGATAGAATAGTTCCGTCGATGCGCTTGCGATTGCTCGGTGTTTGTGTTGCAATTGTTGCTGTGTTTCGAAAATCCACAGGAGCAGGATGGGTTTTTTTGTTGATCTAGAAAAGTTTCTTTCGAAAAAACAGGTTTCCTTTAAGCATCTGTTGTTGATTGGTGTCTTTCTACTATTCGCAGTGTTTGCCGTTGTTCTCGGTTCCATCGAAGGAAATTACTTTTCCGTGGTTGCGGCTTTTGCGGCAATGGTATTGTGTTTTTCGTTGTCCAGAGAAATTCAAAAACTTCAGTCCTACAATGGTTTCATTACGTATCAAAAAAACATTACTACCAATGGATTTGATGCATCGATTTTTGCATTTTTTGTGTTTTCTGACACCGGAAAATGCGTATTCGTCAACCGCGTTGCCCAGAATCTATTTCCTGGATTTCGCATCAGAACCATAGAGGATTTTTTCGTATGTTTTGGAAAATATCCCAAAATCGTTGACGCCATACATCGACTGCAATCTGCCGTAAAAAGTTCCAAGCAAACGCACATAGATATTCCGATGAATTTACATGCGGATAATTCCGTCATGTGGCGCATTGCGGTTGCCCCGATTCCAAATTGCAATGGATTTTCCGGCTGGACCATAATAGACCTAACTCCATCAACCAACACCATTGAATCGCTGGAGACCAACTGCCAATTTCTGCTGGACATTATCAATAGTTCCAATGTTGGATATTTTTGCCTCGATGAAAATAATGCTATTGTTTTCTGCAATAGCATATTCTCCCATTGGATAGGTCTTAAAATCGAAGAAATTGTGGGTAATGATTTCCATAAGCATATTCTGCGGGAAAAGAGTGATCCACTCCCATCCATCAGCAGTAGAGGACGCTTGGCTGAGTGTGTGCCAGCGAAATTATTGCTAAAATCCCAGAATGTAGACAGTGAAATAGAGGTAGTAGTACGTCAAATTTCTCAGGAAAATGATGGTATCCGCATATACTTTGCTTCGAAAGAATCCCAGCAGAGTCGCGACCTTATTCAGGCGCTGGGGAAAATTAAACTTTATTTCGAACACATTTTTGAAGATGCTCCGGTTGGCATATTGGTAACTGATGGTGCAGAAATGATCAACGCCTGCAATCGCACATTTAAGAGCATCATGGGGGTCGAGAATGTAGACAATTGCTCCTTCCTGGATTTTGTTTCCGAAGATGAACGGGAATTTGTGCGGGAAAAATTATACAGTCTCATTATGGCAGTTTACAAATCCATTGCTCCGTTTGAGATACAATTCAAGTTACCAAAGCAAAAAACTGTCATGGTCTACGTATCAAAAATAGAGGAAAGTAGAAGAACAAAAGACAATGATGGATTGGTAATGTATTTTGTGGATATAACCGAACATAAGGAATTGCAGCATCAGTTTGTGCAATCTCAAAAAATGCAGGCGGTTGGCCAATTGGCCGGAGGCATAGCGCACGATTTTAACAATCTTCTTACAGCCATGATCGGCTATTGTGATTTGCTGTTGGAAAAATATTTGCCATCAGATCAGGCATTCAATGATGTCATGCAGATAAAACAGAATGCTAATCGAGCATCCAATTTGGTGCGCCAATTGCTTGCATTTTCACGACAACAGACATTGCAGCCAAAAATTTTGAGCGTTACGGATATGATCAGCGAACTGTCTGCTCTCCTCAAAAGACTACTGGGAGCAAAAATTGATTTGCGGGTTGTGCACAGTCGTGATGTTGGATTTGTTAAGGTTGATCAAGTGCAATTCGAGCAGGTCATCATAAATTTGGCCGTAAATGCCCGCGATGCCATGAAGGACGGAGGCAGTCTTATTATTCGCACCTCGCTTTATAAGTCCAAGGAATCGAAATTTTTGCGGGGAGACACTATGCCTCCGGGAGAATATGTATTAATACAAATCACGGATACCGGGTGTGGTATTTCTGAAGATTATCTGAATCGCATATTTGATCCATTTTTTTCCACGAAAGAAAAAGGGCACGGAACTGGCCTCGGGTTGTCAACCGTTTATGGAATTGTAAACCAAACAGGTGGATTCATTTCGGTTGAGAGTGAGCTGGGAACTGGAACAACATTTAATCTTTATTTTCCCATGTTTTCTTCCTCCGATGATACCCTATCCGAAAAAAGTGAGCCGATTCCGGAACACAAGGTAGTTGATCTAACTGGTGCTGGCACAATTTTGTTAGTGGAAGATGAGGATGCAGTCCGAATGTTTAGCGCCCGTGCTCTCCGCGATAAAGGCTACCATGTCATAGAAGTAGCCAACGGAGAAGCCGCCATGGAGTATATCCGCCAGGAAGCTGATAACATAGACCTAGTCATCAGCGATGTGGTAATGCCAAAAATGGATGGACCAACGCTGATGGAAAATATTAAAAAATATAATTTAGCCATGAAAATAATCTTCATTTCCGGTTATGCGGAAGATAATTTTAGAGAATCTTTGGCCAACAATGGTAAAGTGCACTTTTTGCCGAAACCATTCAATCTGAAGGAACTTGCCCAGAAGGTAAAGGAAGTGATATGAGATGGTCGATTCAATTATAGTAGATTCGGTTTATATTTACTGTGCAGAAATGCCGAAGATCTAGATCCTTGCCATTATCATAGGTCATTGTATACACTGATTTCTTCATATTTTTCAATAAGTTAATGATCGCCTTGCCTGTGTTTTTCATTGATCTTTTTCCAATTTTTCTCATTTTTATACCAAATCTCATCATCGATTAGCTATTGCCCGCCTGGCAGCAGCTGCCATAGAGCGTATTCTAGAAGCCGTTTGGACAATCCAAAATGGGATTTGGTATTATACCATTCCTTAGAACAAATTATCCGAAAGCTTTTCCGCATAGCCTGAACATGAGGCTGCTCACCGCTTGCTGAGAGAAATTAATAATGAGGAATGGTATTATAACCCAATCACCGTGAGATTTCAGACGAAAAATGCTGTAATCACAATAAAGACTCACCAATAAAATCCAATTTCCTACGGTGATTGAGTATATACATGACCTGCTTTGAAAGTGTGTTCGTTTGCACAGTGATCAGCCTGATATTTAAGTGAAAATACTACGTTATAAACGCACTTTTAAAACAGTTTATGTATATAGAGACATTCAATAGCATGACGGTCTTGAATTGTCAGTACTGTGGGGTTGCTAGCAATTCCAAAAATTTTATTGAAATATAGGAATATTTTTTATAAATACTCCAAAGCACTAGGATCGACGGCATTTGGCAGTTATCAACAAAATCTGTGGATAACTTTGTGGATAAATGTATATATATTATAAAATCTAGCTGTTTTTTATGGCATTTTAACGGTGTGCTTATTTTTTGATCACGCAACTAACTATATGATTTTGTTGGGTTTTGTCTCCCAAAAAATCCTGCATTGAATTTAGAAAACATCTTGGCGTAGGTATCGCCCGGATCTGTGTATTTTTATGGTTGTGATTCATGCAACATGAAGCTCAGATTTGATTTGTTAACACCAATCCAATTTAGGATTATGCAAACGAAGTTTTTGATATATATAAACTGTTTTAAAAGTCGTTTGTAATGTCGCATTTTCACTCAAATATCAAACTGATCACTGCACTAATGAACGCACTTTCAAAGCAGGTCATGTATAATATACTCGACGCAATGGGCCTATTACCATTTTTTGTACCACAAAACAATCATGCAGCAATAATTTCAACCAGATGGTGGGCATTATTTTGGGCATATATTATATCGTGTACAGCATGGCATATGGGCATTGATATACCATATTTTTTTTCGAAAGCTGGGATAGATCTTCCCGTCAACGCTCCTTCTACCAGAGAGCCATTCCAATTGGCCAGTGCTCCACCTACCGCAAGATATTTCCCGAACTGAGCATTGCGGGATTTAGTTCCGGTACAGGTCAGTATCGTATCACCAATACCTCCCAGCTCAAAAAAAGTATCATTTTTGCCTCCCATCGCAACAGCCAGACGCATTACTTCCTCCAACCCATCAACGATTAGCTTGGCAGCGGCACTGTTGCCGCAATCAAATCCAGCTAGAATCCCAGCTCCAACCGCCAAGACATTTTTGAAAGCTCCTGCCACCTGTAGTCCAATGTAATCATCGATGGCTTTTAGCCGAAAGGACGGATAAGACAAAGCATTTGCCAAATGATCAGCTAATTCACGTTTTTTCCCGGCAACATTTATGCCCACAGGCAGTCCCCTAGCCATTTCCTGCGCAAAGGATGGTCCGGAAAAAACCACGAGGTCATTGGAAAGAATCTGCTCTACCATTTCCGTAATCAAGCAAGCGTTTTCAATGTCAATTCCCTTTGAACACAGCACCAGGTGTTTGTCAATGCCAATGTCAGCTATCTGCTGACAAACAGTCCGCACAACGCTGGCCGGCACCGCAACAAATACCAAATCACTGTCACTGATATCAGCAATATCCGTGGAACAGCGAATATCCGGACTGAGATAAATTCCGTCAAGCATTTCTTTATTTACGTGATATTCATTGATAGACGAGGCTATACTAGCCATATCACTGATCAATAAGATACCATTGGATTTCTGGCTTAAACACTGCGCCAACGCAGTGCCATAGCTGCCAGCACCAACTATGCAAATTTTATCGAAACAAACGCCCATGCACCACCTCAACCACAAAAAACACACATTACAGTTTAATTTACTGCTTCAACGCAAAAAACGCTCTGGCATGCCCACACACTGGACACGCTGACGGAGCTTCCTGGGCATCGATTGCATATCCACAAACTTCACATTCCCAAATCACATTTTTCTCTTTCCTAAAAACTTTGCCACCGGTGATATCTTCCAGAAGTTTTTGATATCTTTCTTCGTGTGCTTTCTCTATTTTTGCAATTTCTCTAAACTTGAATGCAATCTGACTAAAGCCCTCATTCTCCGCTTCCTGAGCAAATTGAGCATACATCTCAGTCCATTCGTAGTGCTCTCCCGCAACTGCATCCATAAGATTAGCTGTCGTATCAGCAATCGATCCACCACTGAGCAACTTAAACCAAATTTTTGCATGTTCCTTTTCATTGTCAGCTATTTCTTCAAATATTTTCCCTATTTGCTCGTATCCGTCTTTTTTAGCTCTGGAAGCAAAGTAAGTGTACTTGTTCCTGGCCTTGGATTCTCCGGCAAACGCGGCCTCCAGATTTTGTTCGGTTTTGCTACCTTTCAGCTCCATCTTGATGTCTCCCAATTTTGCATATTCTAATAATAAAGTATGTGGACATTATAGCATCTCATTAACGGCATTATCAATAAGTTAAAAGAATAGGGGATTGCCCTATAAAGATAGGCTTGTTTAGTGAGAATTGTTGATATTTCAGCTTTTTTTATATATTCAGCGAAATAGCTGCGCCGTTCTCGTTATGTACTGAAAAATCAGAATTTTGCAGAGCTGTATCCATCTTTATAGGGCAATCCCAAAGAATAGCTATAATTTAACGGAAATCATCATGATCTATTGCTTTTTCATCCCAATAGTTATAATTATGGTGGTGATGTTTGGTAATGAAAGGCTTTCCCCATGAAGAAGATGTTAATATTGCTTCTGTTCGCGTCGCTTGTTCCGGTAACTGATGTATGCATTGCCGAAGGTGGAGACAGTGAAAGTGAAGAGGTAAATTCTGAAAGTAGCAGCGACGCTGGTAGTGGAGATGCCAGTGACAGTAAAAAGAAGAAGAACAAGAAAAAGCATAAAAAAGGGAAAAAGGACAAAGGCGAAAACGGCAAGGAAAGCAGCGGTGATCCAGGTAAAAAACTTGTAAAAGACTACGCGAATAAGTTGGGTGCTGCTACGAAGGATTCTTTCAAAAAAAAGAAATGGAAGCGGTTTTTTAAAGAAGGAGATTTAGCGAACAAAATCGAAGAAACGAGCAAAGAGCTCAGTAACGCATGTACTAGCGTTAGGTCCGATCCAACGGTGGAAAATGTAGATAAGCTAATCGCTAGTTTGGGCACATTAATGAAATTATTAATCGGAGAAAAAGACGCAGCAAAAGAGGAGACTTCTGAGAAAAAAGAGGAAACCTCTGAGAAACAGGAATCAACAAAGGAAAAAGAAGAAGAAAAAAAGCAACAAGCCTAGGAGGATGGATTTGTGGGCTGCCGATGACTGCGTGTGGCTGTTGCCATTGCCGTGGTTACGACCGAGTTGGTTGCCGCTGGTGGGTAGTTCTTTTACGGCTATGCCGGAATGATGGATGTTGATGCGTTGAGGCGGTAGCGGTCGTTGTTTAGGCTCGATTGGAATCAAAGAAACGTTGCGTTTTTAAAACACCCAAGCGGAAAGCATTCAAAGAACATTTTGGGAGAATTTGTTTCATGGTTTCTTGCCAGTACATATACGTCCTGAAGGGAGCATCCAAGGTTTATCCCGGCGGAAAGCAGATTCTGAGGGAAACTTGGCTCTCGTTTTTGCCAAACGCCAAGATCGGCATCATAGGCGGAAATGGCGCAGGAAAATCAACGCTGATGAAGATCATGGCCGGCATCGACACCAACTTCAACGGAGAGGCGTGGCTGGCGAAGGGAGCAACTGTGGGCTACCTTCCCCAGGAACCGGAGTTGGACAATGATAGCACGGTATACGAAAACGTAGTTGGAGCCCTGAAGGAACAAAAGGCTATTTTGGATGAATTTGATGCAATCTCATTGAAGTTTTCCGACAACATAAGCGACGAAGAAATGACGGCTCTCATCGAAAAACAAGCTGAACTGCAAAAAAATATCGATGCATCAAATCTGTGGGATCTCGATCGCACCATAGCTATTGCCATGGATGCACTTCGCTGTCCGGATGCCGATAAGTTGGTAAAGCATTTATCCGGAGGAGAAAAAAGGCGTGTTGCTCTCTGTAAATTGTTGCTCCAAAAACCGGATCTGTTGCTACTGGATGAGCCGACCAATCACCTGGATGCCGAATCCGTTGCCTGGCTTGAGCGTTATCTGCAGAACTATCGCGGGGCCGTTGTGCTGGTGACCCATGATCGCTATTTCCTTGATAATGTAGTGGGTTGGATATTGGAATTGGAGAAGGGAAACACACACCCCTTCGAAGGAAATTACTCTGCTTGGCTGGAGGATCGCCAAAAACGCCTGGAAATAGAAGAAAAAAAGGACGCAGATCGGAAGAAATTTTTATCCAAAGAGCTCATGTGGATTCGCCAGTCACCGAAGGCTCGACATGCCAAGAGCAAGGCTCGCATCAGCGCCTACGAACAAATGTTCAACGATGAAGAAGCTGCGAAGAGTTACAACACATCATCGCTTTATATACCATCCGGTCCTCGCTTGGGTGATGTGGTAATCAGCGTTCAGTCAATCACAAAATCATTCACAGATCAGGTGTTATTCGAGGAATTATCCTTCGATTTACCTCCGGGGGCAATTGTTGGAGCTATAGGAGCCAATGGTTCTGGCAAAAGTACATTGTTCAAAATTATTGCCGGCCTTGAGCTACCAAGTTCCGGCTCAATTCGCATAGGTGAAAGCGTTAAAATGGCCTATGTTGATCAAAGCCGAGATAGGTTGGACAGTGACAAAACCGTTTGGCAGGAAATATCCGATGAGTTAGATGAAATTGAATTGGGAAAGCGCCGCATGTCCAGTCGCGCCTATGTGGCAAATTTCGGATTTAGGGGAACAGATCAACAAAAATATATACATCAGCTGTCCGGGGGCGAGCGCAATCGCGTACACCTAGCCAAGACCCTAAAGAAAGGCGCCAACGTAATTCTGCTGGACGAACCCACCAACGATCTGGATGTGGATACCCTGAGAAACCTGGAAGATGCGCTACTGGAATTTGCCGGGTGTGCCATTGTCATTAGCCATGATCGCTGGTTTTTGGACAGAATTGCAACGCATATTTTAGCCTTCGAAGGAGACAGCAAAGTAGAATGGTTTCAGGGGGATTTCACAGCCTATGAAGAGGATAAAAAGAAACGGCTCGGCATCAGCGAAGTAATTCCTACACGCATAAAATACAAAAAACTAGTATCCTCTTGATTCTAAAGCAAAAAACATCAGTTATAGGTGCACTAACAAGCGGAATTATCATGATAACAAAAAAAACCACCGTTTTTTTTATGCTGCTGGTGTTTGCCATTGGATCCTGGTTGTTCTATGTGAAATATTCAGTCGTTGCTTTGGAAGATCGCATCCGCGTTGCTCGCCGAGAAATTGCTAATGAAAAGCGCACCGGACACATTTTGCGTGCCGAATGGAAGTCGCTCACTCTACCTGATAGAATACAACGGCTGACAAACTCTCATCTAAAAATGCAACAGCTGAGCTCAAAGCAATTGCGAGAATTTGACCAGTCTATTTTTCATTTGGAAAAGGGGAAAAAAACAAAAAGATTGGCTCAGTTGGTTGATGAGATTATTGCCCAGGAAGGCAGTAAGCATAGTGCAAATATTGAGACTGAGTAATGGTGAAGGCGTGTTCTTTCGGTGTGAAATTTATCCAGTGGGTGTCGCATATCAATGTATAAGGGATACGGCAACAATCTCTACGCTTTATCTTCCCGAGCCATAAAAACCGCAAAACGGCGTGTGTTATTTGGCATTAGCGTTTTTTTGGTTTTATTCTTTGTAATAATCATTCGACTTGTTCATGTCATGATTTTTTCGATAAATGATTTCAATCATGCGACGGAATTTTCCGGTGATAACACATCTCCCGTCGTGGTTGCTCGCGCTGATATTTTAGATAGGAATGGAGTAATCGTAGCCACAAGTTTACCAACCGTTTCCGCCTATGCTTGTCCCCATGAACTTATTGATGCCAAAGAAGCAGCGAAAAAACTTACATCGGTGTTTAGTGAGATGGATCTTGGAAAATTATCAAAAAAGTTATCTCTATCGAAAAAATTTTTGTGGATCAAAAGGAATTTGTCACCTCAGCAGGAACAGGCAGTGCTGAATCTTGGAATTCCTGGAATACATTTTTTGAGAACAGAAAGGCGAGTTTATCCGGACAAAAATCTCATGGCACACATAGTAGGTGGCACCGATATTGATAATATAGGCATATCTGGCATAGAAAAAATTTTTGATGGCGTACTGCGCGAATCTTCTAGCCCTGTTACTTTATCCGTGGATACGAAAATTCAATACGCTGTACGGGATGAGCTGCAAAAAGGCCTAGAAGAATTCCGAGCCATCGGTGGAGCAGCCATTGTATTGGAAATAACCACCGGAGAAATTATTGCCATGGTCTCACTGCCGGACTTCGATCCCAACAAAAATGCAGACCCTAATGCAATGGAGCGATTTAATTTGGTAACATCATCGGCCATAGAGCCGGGGTCATCTGCAAAAATTTTGAACACAGCATTTGCGCTAGAATCCAGGAAAATCACTCCATTTACGAAATTTGATGCTACAAAACCGCTGAAATTAGGAAAGTTCATCGTACACGATTTTCGGGGAAGGTGTATGTTCCTGACGGTGGAAGAGATACTGAAATATTCGTCAAACATTGGATCAGCGAAAATTGCAACAGAACTAGGACCAGTCGCCCAAAGAAAATTTTTGAAACACATCGGACTGTTGGACACCGTAAGCTGCGAGCTGCCCGAGGTGCAACATCCAATTTATCCGAAAAAATGGAGCGACATTAGTGCTGCCACCATATCCTATGGACATGGTATTGCCATCAGTCCACTGCACCTGATAACAATTTTTTCCAGCATTGTGAATGATGGCATTGTGCATACCCCAACTCTAGTGAAGCGGGATTTACCCATTCCCGGAAGGAGAGTAATTTCATCAACAACATCCAAGCAAATGCGTGCGCTAATGAGATTGAATGTGACGGAAGGAACAAATAAATTCGCGGATGTTCCAGGATATTGCGTTGGAGGAAAATCTGGAACAGCGGAAAAACAAAAAAGAGGAAGATACCTAAAAGATGCCAACTATACTGGATTTTACGGAGCATTTCCCATGACAGCTCCAAGATATGCCGTGTATGTTGTGTTGAATGAACCAAAAACCACACCGAAAACGCACGGTTATCGCACAGCAGGCTGGAATGCCGCGCCGCTGGCCGCAAATATCATTGGGAGAATTGGACCCATGCTGGGTGTTACTACTACCAACACCAATGAACCAAATTGGCATTATGTTCTGGAGCAAGCTACAAAAACACGCGAACATAGTTGATGGGACTGTTGAAAACAAAAAAAATCCAAATTTTCATCATCTGCGTTTCAGGACGGTTGCCGCTTCAGGATGGCATTTTTTGATCAGTTTTCAACAGTCCATTGATGGAAAAAGCTCACAGTTTTTAATTTGTTAAGTCCGTACAAAAGTGCGTTTGCAATGTTGCGTTTTTGCTCAAATATCAGTCCAGTAATTGCGCCAATGAATGTACTTTCAAATCAGGTCATATACAACCAAGGAAAAACAATAAAATTGTCCTGCCTGGAGGCAGGCGGGGCGGGGTGCGCCTATCGGCGCTGGCAGAGAGAATAATGAGGACTTTGCTTGTCCCAGGCCAGGAAATTGAAGAAACTGGAAGAGGAAAATCTTGGTCTGAAGAAAACAGTAGCGAAATTGACCTTGGACAAACTCATTGCAGTTTATACCATTCCTCAGAACAAATTATCTGAAAGCTTTTCTAGATAGCCTGAATACAAGGCCACCTGGCGCTTGCAGCGAAAAATTAATAATGAGGAATGGTATTAGAATGGTTTCCTTTTTCCTAACTTTTACAGGCAACATATCTCTTTACATACGTAGGTTCAAACCCTATTGTATATAGTGGAATGTATGACTGGCGCTGAAATTATAGATGACCTGCTTTGGAAGTACGTTCGTTTGCCCAATGACTGGCTTGATGTTTGAGCGGAAAAAGCCACGTTGCAAACGTAGTTTCAAAACAGTTTGTGCATGGTCGCGTAAATGTTCTTTGGGTGCAGTTGTTTGAAGCGTGGCAATTTGCTAGCCATTGGCGCCGATGTACACTCAATCACCGTAAGAAATTGGATTTTATGGGTGAGTCTTTATTGCGATTACAGTATTTTTCATCTGAAATCTCACTGTAATTGGGTATATAGCAGGTTCGGTTTATATTTACGGCGCAGCAATGCCGAAGATCTAGATCTATAGACTGATCTAAAAATGCCCTAGGTGTAAAACAAGTCTGCTACGTCATTGTGGGGAATAGTTTAGCGGTAGAACTCCCGGCTCTGGACCAGGCAACCGTGGTTCGAATCCACGTTCCCCAGCCATTTCTTTTTGTCGATACCATGTTGTCGCATACAAAATGTTTTCAGGAATACGCTTGTTTTAGAAGATGTTAGCGGTTTCATATTATTGAATTGCTGACCATAAAGAACATCTCATTCCGTCAATTCTCTCTCCAAACCGCATTTTCTCTCCGCATTTCGGGCAATCGGAGAAACGGCGTTGCCCGTTTTTAAGAGACTGCAGGAGAGGTAGTTGCGAAAATATTGCCGTACTTGGCAATTTTTAGTTCAGGAAAAATATCGGAGGAGGCGATATGGATTCGAAATTAACGATAATTGCTGAAAAAACAGAGTTTCAAAGACAATGCCTTCCATGAAATTGACTTTGGCTCAAAAACAGCATGATAACTGAAGTCCAAGCAATCAACACACGCCAAAAGTACTTACGGTAAACGTTCTTA
>JAITRU010000051.1 GCA_031288225.1 Holosporaceae bacterium
ATAATACCAAATCCCATCATCGATTAGCTATTGCCTGCCTGGCAGCAGCTGCCATAGAGCGTATTCTAGAAGCCGTTTGGACAATCTAAAATGAGATTTGGTATAAGTTCGCTTTCTCACTGTGATTGAGTATATACCCAATCACAGTGAGATTTCAGACGGAAAATGCTCTAATCACAATAAAGACTCACCAATAAAATCCAATTTCTTACGGTGATTGGGTATATATTTAGTTTTTTCAATAATGCAACGGCCTTTGGTTTACCATGGGATGAAATTTAATTCCCCGACGTACATCGAATATTTGCCCCTTTACCAATCATCTTCCTCATCGTCTTCATCTTCATCTTCTACTAAATATTTCTTCTTTTTATCATTTTCATCATCTTTTTTCTTCTTACTGCTTGATGTTTTAGTTGTGGTTTCTTCTTTCTTCTTCTTTTTCTTTTTAGTTTCCTCCTCTTCTTCCTCTTCTTCCTCGTCTTTTCCACGATCTTTCTTTTTCTTTTTTATTGAAGCTATTGGTGTATTGGCGTCACTGTCACTACTTAACTTTCCTCCCTTTATGTCTATTCCTGCATTTAACTCCTTACTTAACTTTTCTGCTTTTTCAGTAACATCGTCAAAAACGCTCTTACTATCATCATCTTTACTTGCAGTCCATTTGCTGATGGCAGTAAACAGTACCGTTACTATACTTATTACGTCATACATGTATTTGCACGCCTGGGATGCTTTCGTTACTGATGTTTTCAGATCATCATCCTCAATGCGGCCCTTAAGCTCGTCAATTGCATTTTTATAATTATTAGCCTTGCTGGTAATATCAGTTTTGGCTTTAATTTTATCTAGTTCAAACAATTTGTTTCCGTTGTTTATTTCATTTCCTTTTCTGCTTTTACATACACGGAGCGTTAGTGCGGTTCCAATGAGGACATTGTGGGCAAGGATATTCAATCCATCGCCTAAAAAATCACACCCAATCCGTATTAATGTTTTACCCTCTGCTTCAGCGTCTTTTTTACTGCTATCAAATTTTCCTATTCCCTTAACAAGGTAATCGATACCTATTTGCATATAAAAGGAAAATGAGCTCATTGATGATAAAAAAACATCCAATCCCAACAATCCAACAACATCTTTTCCTTCTTCAATTGTTTCGGGACCTTTATTGGATAGGACCTTATTTCTCTCGCCTTCTGTGGTTGCCTTGCGAAGGCCTTTTACTAGTGACTCCACATCACCAAAATAACTTTTTAGGCTACTCTTCATCTCATCAAGTTGCTTGCGTATCGTTTTTGTGCCAGAGTATCCTTCATCTCCAAACATTTGTACCGAAAGCTCAGATTCCTTTCCTCGCAATTCCGCAAAAGAAAATAATACAAGTAGACATAAATAGCCGGCGAATTTTTTCATTTCTTTTCTAATCTCCATAGTCAATTAATCGACATTAGCCTAAGTATATAACTTTTGATTTTTGTTCACCTATTTTATCCACAATGTCTATTCCACGATCTTTTCGTATTTTAATATGAGAAGCATTAATTTTTAATTAAATGATCAAATTTATGTAAATATAGAAAATATTTTTAAACGAAATGCATCGTTTTTTTGGTCAAGAATGAATTAGCTGATAATTTTAAGGATGGTATGCGCATTTGGGGTTAGTTTATGCCGGTGGCTCATGGTTTGAAAAAACGACGGTGAAATACCTCGACCATAGCAAAGCTGCAGTCATTTGTATGTAATTTTATACAAAAAAACATAAATTTTATAAAAAATTTTAATTAATCCTTTGATTAATTCTTTTTTTATGCTATGTACTTCATTGCATATCGGTAGACATAATTCTGATTCTTTAGGAGCTTTTGTGTACCACATTTTGGCCATCAAAAAATTGCAGAAAGTACATCACAGCAAATTTGTTTGGTCCACACTGATTTTTCACAACAATTGGAGAAAAGTTCATGAAAAAACTGTCATTTTTGAGTTTATTTGTGATTTTTATTTTTTTCAGTGCTAGCGGCAATGAAAGGAAAAACTCTTGCCTGCCGTTCACTGAGGCGAAATGTCACAGTGAAGAATCACAATCTGACAGTGAGAAATTACGGTCTGATAGCGAGGAATCGCTATTCGATTTGAGATGTCAAAGGAAATGCGAAGGTCAATCAAAACGAAAACGATTACAAAAAAAGCGAGATAAATATTTGAAGAAACGACAACGGCAGTTGGAAAGAAATAAAAAGCCCCAAGAACCTACTCCAACACCTTCGGTGGATAGCACCTACGAAGACATCATTGTCTGCACTTATAGCTATTGCAGTCATAGTGATGGCAACAGTACTACCGTTGATGATATTCTGCCATTGCATCGGGCACCAAAACTGCATGGGATGGCACTAATAATGTACATATTGGCCGAAGAGATTAAAACTTACCAAATGCCGAGATCAAAAAAAGATAAAAACACTTTTATTATAGGTCTTTTTTGCGAAAGAATTATTACCTTGCGAGATACTACTCCTATCTCTGAGCAAATAAATGCCATATTGCCTGATACATTTATATATGACACACTGTCGATGCCTGTGCTGGGAGCATATGAATTCTCGATTTATATTGTCAAATCTTTGTTAGCTGATATATTAAATACCTTTGAAGAAAGCAAGAAAAAATTGCGTTCACTGCTGGGAGTTCAAATGAAAAAAAACTACAGATCAAAGATATGCAATACCATTCGCGCCATTGATAGAGCAAAAGACAAAATACGGAAAGTGATATATGGCGCAAAGTTTCGAGGCGGCTATGTTGACCTTACAGAAATACTCAGAATTATTTTTGGACCTACCAAATTTATACAATAGACCATTGCGCTGGTACTCTCCCGAAAGATGCCAAACGCTCTGTACGTATCTGGAAATACGAAGGCTCGGGAAAATGAACCGCAAAAGTCCATGACTGGGGTATAACCATTCACAGCTGCTTTATTCTATTTGGCCATAAGTTAAACGGAATAGTGGCGTGGATAAAATGCATTTATGGTCATGCTGTACGGTTTGTATACATTATAAATTAAATCACAAAAAAACAACACAGTAATGCACCTCCACCCAATGCAGAGATGCAACATCGTCTCCACATTTCCATTATGCACACCATCCCGGCGTAGATAACATCAATGTTTTTTTCATTTGCCCTCGATACCTTATTTGTTTTTATGATTACGCGAAAGATAGTGAGCTTTTTTGCCTAGGCTCACTATGTAAAAATTTCTCTTGCCTTTAGATCAAAAATTTGCTATTATAACAAAGTTAAGCGCAAGCTTTGCTTCAAAGTTTATATTTTTTTTTATGATTAAGTGAATTTTATGAAAAAAGCATTATTATTCTTGGTATTCTCCCTGGCTCTGCAAGGGTGCAAAGAAGAACAACCTGCACAGATAATTACTTTTGCGACATCAGCAGAGTATCCACCCTTTGAGTATCATGAAAACGGAGAACTAATGGGGTTTGATATAGACCTTGCCAGGTTGATAGCTAAAGAATTGAATAAAAAAGCAGAATTTAAAGACATGCAATTCAGCTCCATTTTGCTTGAATTGCAAGATGGCTGTGTCGACGCAGCAATTTCCACCATATCGGCTAGCGATGAAAGAAAAAAGAATTTTGATTTTTCCGACATATATTACAATGAAAGCATGTCCATTGTCTTTCGGAAAGATTCCGAGCTAAATGGGAAAGAAAAGTTCAGGGGAAAGAAAATAGCTTGTCAACTGGGAACGACCATGCAAATTTGGTTAGAGGGAAATGCCGCTAGCGCAGAAATTGTCCGTATGGATAACAATAATCTGGCCATAGAGGCATTAAAGAGTGGCCACGTGGACGGTGTCCTGATTGATAGTTCACAGGCATCTCATTTTTGCAAAAAAAATTCTGATTTAGGTTTTTCATTTATAGCGATAGCTCACAGCGGCTACGCAATAGCCTTTAAGAAAGGTTCGAAGCTGACGGAGGAAATTAATTTGGCCATAAAAAATCTTCGGGAAAAAGGAGAGCTAGACAAATTGGAGAAGAAGTGGATAACAAATGTTGGTAAATAAGATTAACTAAAAATCAGCGAAATGGTGTGTTTGCTGATTTTCCTAGATTCCATGATGCCGGATCAATATTGATTACTATGGGATTTATTCTGCAGCGGGGAGAATTATGAAAAAAGATGTTGGCAAAATAGTGTTGGCATATTCCGGTGGCCTGGATACGTCTGTTATGATCCCCTGGCTCAAGGAAAACTACCATAGAACAGAGGTTATCGCAGTGACGATCAATGTTGGCCAGCAGGAAGATCTCTCAAAGGTAAAAGCCAAAGCATTGGCAAGTGGAGCTTCAAAGGCATATTTGGTCGATGCTACGGATGAATTTATCACGAAATACCTGTGGAAATTGGTAAAATCCGGAGCTTTGTACGAAGAGCAGTATGTTTTGGGAACTATATCTCGTCCATTAATTGCTAAAAAACTAATAGAAATTGCAAAACAGGAGTATGCCGATGCGATAGCTCACGGAGCAACTGGCAAAGGAAACGATCAGGTCAGATTTGAGTATACCATTAAAGCTCTAGCACCAGATTTACAAATAATCGCGCCTTGGCGGTCCTGGGAAATAAAATCACGCCGGGATGCCATAGATTTTGCAAACAAACATAACATAGGTGTGCCCGTTACCACCGAAAGCCCCTACTCGAGAGATTGTAATCTTTGGTATACTTCTCACGAAGGAGGATCTATCGAAAATCCGTCAAACGCGCGTCCGGACGATGTTTTATTGATAACAACGCCCGTTGAGCGGGTGACAGCTAAGGAAGAAATTATCTCACTTGAGTTTGAGCAGGGGGTTCCGGTTGGACTTAATTCTGTGCGAAAATCTCCTTTGGTTTTGCTACAGGAACTGAATGAATTGGGCGGAAAACATGGCATCGGGGTTTGCGATATCATTGAAAGTCGTTTAGTTGGTATGAAGGTCAGAGGAATTTACGAAGCACCTGCTGCTGCACTAATACATAAAGCCAGTCATATTTTGAATACTCTGTGTTTGGACAGAGATGTGCTGCGTCTTAAGCGGTTGTTAAAAATCGAATACGCAAATATAGTTTATGAAGGGCGTTGGTTCTCCCAAAGCAAAAAGACTTTGGATGCATTTTTCGAAGTTACACAGGAGTATGTGACCGGCTCAGTAAGGTTAAAACTGTATAACGGAAACATAATCTTTGCTGGAGTTGATTCACCCTACAGTCTGCACAACCAATCCCTTGCAACATTTGAACAAGACGAGATTTATAAACAATCTGATGCAGAGGGATTTATAAATTTATTTTCTCTATCTGCTTCTGTTTACGGAGCCATACACAAAGGAGACTTTTGTGACGAATAAAATTTGGGGTGGAAGATTTAAAAGCCAAACAGATCCACGTGCTGCGGAGTTTAACTCTTCTCTACCATTCGATCATGTGCTTTATCGGTATGATATTATGGGAAGCAAAGTACATGCTGCTATGCTTGCAAAGCAGGGTCTCCTAGAAAAGGATGAGGCGGATGCCATAGTGGTTGCTTTGGCGGAAATTGAAGATGAAATCGACCGTGGGTTGCATGAGTTTAAGGATGAGTATGAGGATATTCATATGCTCATCGAACAAATTTTGGTAAAAAAGATAGGGAATCCAGGAAAGAAGTTACATACGGGGCGTAGCAGAAATGATCAGGTCGCGCTGGATTTAAGACTTTACGCTAGGGATATGTCCGTAAAAATCCTTGAATTACTTGGCGAGTTATGCGACACATTTGCAACATTATCAAAAAAACATCAGAATGACATCATGCCAGGTTATACACACCTACAACAAGCCCAACCAATCACTCTAGGTGAGTATTTTGGCGCGTATTTGTGCATGATTCAGAGGGATATGAGCCGTATGGAAGATTGGCGTAAAAGGATGAATTTTTCACCACTGGGTGCCGGAGCCTTGGCTGGTAGCTCATTGCCCCTCGACAGAAAATTCACCGCACAAGAATTGGGTTTTAGCGATGTAATTAAAAATACCGTAGATGCCGTAAGTGATAGAGACTACCTGATGGAGTTGTGTGGAGTTATTTCCATCATAATGGTGCATCTTTCAAGGCTGTCCGAAGACCTGATTATTTGGGCAACTCAAGAAGTTAGCTTTATTACCCTTGACGATGCATTTGCCACTGGATCATCCCTAATGCCAAATAAAAAGAATCCTGATGTATTGGAGTTGATACGCGGAAAGAGCGGGCGCGTTTTTGGTCACCTCATGTCTTCCTTGACAATAATGAAAGCGTTGCCCCTGGCATACAACAAAGACATGCAAGAAGGTAGTGAATGCCTCTTTGGGGTTGTCAATACAGTGTTATCATGCTTAACGGTTATGATACCATTTGTGAACTCCATAGTGTTTAACACCGAGAGAATGAAAACGATTGCCAGTAGCGGTTATTTAAATGCGACAAGAATTCTCGAAGAATTGGTTCTAAAGGGAGTTCCATTCAGAGATGCACATCATAGGGTTGGTTCATATATTGCTGAGGCTATGGAAAAAGGATGCACGCTCGAGGATATAGTAAGACTCCACGAGTATACCCAATCACAGTGAGATTTCAGATGAAAAATGCTGCAATCACAATAAAGGTTCACCAATAAAATCCAATTTCTTACGGTGATTGAGTATAAAAAGCCTGGGCCATATTGAATTGTGCGATTTCATGGCTAATTGTGAGCACAATCCATACCCATCTCTCTATTTCCCTATTCCTTCCAGTGGATGGGTTTTTGCGTAAACTTTTAACAAATTTTCATCATCTATCTTGGTATATATTTGGGTGCTTGACAATGATTCGTGCCCCAACAGCTCTTGCACAGATCGCAGATCGGCACCATTTTTTATGAGATGCGTTGCGAAACTGTGACGAAATGCATGGGCGCTGGCATGATCCGGAAGATTATGGATGGTTCTCAATTTTTGCAAGCGGTTATCCACATAGGATGCATGCAATTTTTTGCCTCGCAACCCTACAAATAAATATTTTTTGCTCAAATCATACGGACAAGCGTCAGCGTATTGGCGAATTCTCTCCAGAGCAATTGGCAAAACCACCACAACCCGATCCTTCTTACCCTTACCGCATATTTTTATTTCCGACTGTACATCAATTTTCTTCAGATTCAAGGCTTCGTTGATTCGCATACCGGTGCTGTAGAGCATAGTATATAGCGCTCGGTCTCGGAGGGTGATCCAGGAGAGATCATTTTCAAAAAAGTATTCAAGATTAAGAAAATTTAAGATTGCATCTTCATTAATTGGTTTTGGCAAAAGAGTGGCCAATTTGGGCCGGTGTATTGCATTTATGGCGTCCAACCCAACAAAATTATGCTTTGCCAAATGATGGAAGAATGACTTGACGGCAGATAGAGCTCGAACGTTGGATCGCGCAGATATTTGTGCTCTAATTCTTTCGGAAAGCCAGGATCGGAAATCCGCTATTTTTAATTCCTGCAGTGTTTGTAGGCTGAGATTCCCATCTCCCAAATGCGCCATGAGAAAATTTATAAAGTTACCAACATCTCTGCCATAGGAAGACAATGTATGATTGGAGTATGAACGCTGATCCCGAAGCTCGGCTATCCAGCTAATCAAAGCAGAACGCAAATCTTCATCTATATTTTCGTAAACTTTATTTATTTTCAGCAATGAATTGATGGGTGTCATTTCCGCTAGCCTCGATGGTTGATTCGGTATTTTGCTTGCCAGCGTGCGGTTAACACGGTCTGTCCATGCGCCAAGCATGGCGGCGCTGCCAAAGCAGACGATGTTTTACCAAAACAATCCGCAAACGCGGTAAGTGTTGTGGAAAATTTGACTAACAACGGAATTGTTTCCCCACTAATCTTTTATAACCCCGAGAAAAATCGGCAGCGCTCATGAAATTTTTTCCCGCCGGCTGCAGGACGCTGATTTGTAGGCGCTCACCATTGCCACAAGACACTGTAATATCCCCATGCAAAGTACCAGGGCAAGCGCTAGCGGAACAATCACTGCCCTGATAGGTGGATTCAGAACGATCCCAGCTATCTACTGCATCGGCATTGATGATCTTAATGCGCATTCCTTCGATTTCACTCCAGGCCGAAGGATAGGGAGAAAAGGCGCGAATGATTCTTACAATTTGTTCAGCCGACTGATTCCAATCTATGCGGCAGGAATTTTTTGTAATTTTCCCAGCATAGGTTGCTCCCTCCGACGGTTGAGGATAGGCCTTGGCAAGACTTTGCTGTAAATTACGCAACGTTTTCACGATCATTTCTGCTCCTAGTGCCGAAATTTGCGCTTCAAGTTCACCATAGGTGGTTTGTGGGAGAATGTCGATGCTTTTCATGGAAATTATGTCTCCGGTATCAACTCCTGCATCCATTTTCATGATGGTAACACCAGATTTGCGATCTCCTGCCAAAATTGCTGCCTGAATTGGAGCTGCGCCACGCCATCTGGGTAGCAGAGAGGCATGAACATTGATGAAACCATTGGTTGGTATATCGAGAATGTTCTGGGGAATAATCAATCCGTAGGCAGCGACAATGGCCATATGTGGTCCTAGAGATCGAAAAATATTTTCCTGCTCCTGGGAGCGCAGCGTTGCTGGTGTATATACAAAAAGGCCGCGTTCTTCAGCAAATTCGTGCACCGGAGATTTTTTAACTTCGTAGCTACGCCCCGTTGGCTTTGGCGCTTGGGTATATACGGCAGTAATTTCAAACGCCGCATCCAGCAGTGTTGCCAAAATCTTTTTTGAAAAATCAGAGGTTCCCATAAAAACCATGGACATATCTTGATCCAGCCGTCAGGTTCCAGACGTATCATTGATGAATGAGACAAATTCCCTTGATCCACACAATTCCTGCTCCGCGTCCTGCTCTTTTACTAATCTTGCCGATTTTTTCACTAGGCGAGAGCGACTGTATTTGCTTAATTTGTCCACATAAAGAATTCCGCTCAGGTGGTCTATTTCATGCTGCAAGCACATGGACAGCAACCCCGTTGCCTCGATTACGCGCTTTTTATAATCGCAATCATAGTACTCTACGCTAACACAAGCGTAGCGTGGAACCTTGGCTGTTACCAACGGTATTGAGAGGCATCCCTCGGACGAGTCTACCATTTCCTCTGATCTATACACAATTACGGGATTGATCATTTGGTAAAGGATCGAAGGATTCATGACGTTAACCACAATCATTTTTTTTGAAATGCCAACCTGGGGAGCGGCCAGACCAGCACCTCTCCACTCATACATCTTGTTGGCCATCTCGTCCAGAACGTAGCGAGCCCCAGTATCGCCTACTATTACATCAGACGCTACTTGTCGCAGAACAGGATCCGGGTATAAACACAACATCATCTATCCGTTATCCTTCTCATTTTTTGGCTATCCTTATGCGATAATGTAACTCTTTCAACTCTCCGGCCTTTAGTTCAATTCTCCAGGCAGGGTTTTTCGATTTTTGTATCTCAAAATTCGTTTTCGTTACACTCCAAGGAACCCCAACTTCTGCAGTGATCAATACCGCAGAATCTGTCGCTTTTTCATTTTTTACGGACACGCAAACACCACATTCCACTTGTGTTTCTGATAATCTTTTAAAATCCGTTTGCCTAGCCATAACTATTATGCCAGATGCTTGTCCCATCTCCAAGACTAGCCTATCTTCTTTTTTTATGGAAGACATCATGAGTTTGTTGACAAAGCTCATGTTATTGCCTGTTCTTCGAAAAATAACGGCATAGCTACTGCTATCCGTTGAATCTACACAAATTTTTTTTGC
This sequence comes from Holosporaceae bacterium, assembly GCA_031288225.1. Classification (GTDB taxonomy): domain Bacteria; phylum Pseudomonadota; class Alphaproteobacteria; order UBA3830; family UBA3830; genus BNWE01. Next base: position 9,891 of record JAITRU010000051.1, read on the forward strand.
ATTTTCAACGATTAATAAATTGTTAACTGGTAAGGATATCTCGCTGGAAGATTGTTCATCAAAGAAATTCTTTGGAAATTGCGCAGCATATTCCAAAGTTGGTTTAATTTCCTTGGTGGATTTCAGAACGCAAACGGAAGATGAATTGTTTTTTATGGAAAAATTTTCGCCATAGGACGAATCACTGGAATCTATCATGCGTTGTGCATGAAGGTTAGTAATGTTAGTTATGCTGCTTGCTCCGGTGTTTTGTTCGGCAGAAGATTTTGCTTCCCCAATGGATTCCGTGGATGTGTCAAAAATTATCGGCACATTATCCAAGTCGAAGCCAGTGTTGTTCTTTACGAAAGCCTGCGAAAAAACGTCGATTCTGTCCAACTTTTCAAAAACATCAATAATGCAGACATATTTCCAGGTAATATTGGAAGTTAGATAGCTCAGCTCCAGATCAATATCTCCTGATTCCTCACTTTCAAAAGACAATACTAAGAAATCCTGATCAATGGGAGACTTCTTTTTGCTGCAATCCAAAGCAATGCATTGCTTTAGGGGAACAATGAAACATTTTTGATCTGCACGATTTCCTATTATGGCATAGCAGACTCCACCCTCGGCGGATACAGCCAACAATGTACCCTTGTCTAAATTGCTGGATCGATCGTCTAGCCGAAAGAAAACATCATTACCAATGGAAGATTGAAATAAATTTTGGCGAGTTAAATTTCTTTGGTGAAATGTGTAACCAAGCACATTTATCTTTCCCCTTTTAGGCGTCCTAAAATTGAACGAATCTGACATCAGACCGGCATACAATTTTTTGAACTCCGTCGTATTTATTCCAGCACGCACGGGAACTCTCCTTATATCTTTCACCAAGCAAAAATTCTTATAGCAGCGGAGCGAAATTGATGTCATTTCATTATTTTTCTCGACAGATTTAGGTTGACCAGCGGCAAATCGGAATGATTGACCATCGGAAATAATTCGGCTATTTTGGCTAAAAATTGAAGGCAATGAATCTCTATGTGTTACGCCATCAAGCTCCCTCAGCACATCGGTATGGATGTTGGTGTCTGTCCTAGAGGTCTGTGACTTTTTTCCTAGGTCCTCCGGAACTGAGGAAATCGCTGGAATCGCAGGAATGGTGGAAGTGGTGATAGGGGCAGTTGGAACTGTCGGAGTGGCGGGGACTGCGGAAGCTGTGGCATTGCTGACGGATGCCGCAGAAGCTTGTGTGTCCGATGATGTTCCCGTGCTCGCTACCGCACCTACTCCAGTACCGTCAACTTGATCCGTTCCGGTATCACCTTCCGCGATTGTTTTAGCGGTGTCGTTTACCGGCTGACAAACAACTGCGGAATCGGAAAAAAAGATCGTCCATACCAACGCAACTTTCAACGAAAACTTTGGATAATTATTTATCATAACACCAACAAACATTCATTTTCATGATGCCCTTATTCATTTTTATGATGCCTTTTATCATAACATTTTCTGCAGAACGCTGCACCAGCACACCATATCATAATAATAAAAAAAAACGAATAAAATCCGGTATAGGTCATTCGTCCCCTGGGCCATTTAATTAATTTTTCAGTGTCTGTCCTGATCCAACCGCAACTCATTTTGGTATTCATTGTCGGATGAACCGCGTCCATGAACAAAATCGGCTCATTTTCGGGAATTTTCTTCACTAATACCAGATTCAGAAATAAATTGACCCATCATCTTTTTTTAAAGCGCTGAATAACAGGGAATTTCTGTTGAGTGCCGAGTATTCAATACCTGAACTTGGTATTATTCTATACTATTTCAAGCTTTTTTCTTTTGCAGAAAGTCCAATGTAATGATGGTGATGGTGCGGTTTTTTCATAAAAAATCAGCATCAATCACATGGACAATCGTGCGAATGTTCTATATGCTGGTGGCGCCGTGTCGATCGTTACGCGGCATTGCGTTTTTTGGTTGCCCAGGTAGCTCAGTTGGTAGAGCAGAGGACTGAAAATCCTCGTGTCGCTGGTTCGATTCCGGCCCTGGGCACCAGCGCTGAGCAGCGAATGCTACCAAGTGAAATGTCACCGAAACATCTGCTAAGGTGAGCCGTTGTTCATTTACTTGGTTACCACATGATGATGTCTTTGTTGCTCAGGTGGCGCAGGATCGATAGCCTACGGATTATTCCGCGTTTCCCGTGAATTGTAAATTGTCCTAGGCATCCGGAAAAATTGCCACTAATGGTAGTGTTAGCTGCGCTGGCTGCAGGCAATAATGATGCGCTGTTTTCAGAAATTTTTAGAAGAATAACCCGAGAAAGATCATAGGCAATAATACCCAGGATAGATGGATCCTGAGCAAAGATTGCTTTGTATTTCACCGAAAAATCTGTCAGACTGTTGTTCTTGGCGAAAGCAAAAAAGGCACCGTTCCAGGCGGTTTTATCTGCCAATACACAGGAACTTAGGGTAAATATCTTCCTATCAGCGCAGTTTTTTGTATCGGTTTCATGGGTGCGATAATCATTATCTCTCCCAGCGCTCTTCTTCCCATCATCTGTAATGGCTGAAGTTCTCTCGAAAGAATTATTACTAGCTTTTTCGGGTACATTGAACACTGGATCTAGTGCAAAAACTGCCTTTTTAATAGAATTTTTAACACATTTCCGTGCATTTTTCGGTGAAATGGAACTGTATCGCAGGACTTCCATGTCATAATCTTCTCCCAGTTCTTTTTTTAGGCACTTCAGCAAAGTATCACCAAATTCCCCTCTGGGAAGGGCAACAAAAATACTATCAATTTTCATTAATTTCATAAACATAAACAATCGTTTGATTTCATCTCTTGGTGTCAATCCGCACACAAAAACGTGATTACCTTTGCTTCTTTCATCATTGGACAGGGTAAACAGTGGAACTGTTGGAAATAGAGCGCTGAATTTCTTTATTTCACCATAAAACACCGGACCAATGATGGCTCTCAGATTGCTGCATTTTAGTTGATCATGGACTTTGTGCATATCCAGATTTATGTCTGAACTGTCAACTACATATATGTCAACATCGCAATTGCCTAATTCCTGCTGCGCCAACAAACAAGCCGCCAATATCTCCTGCCCAAGGGAATCGTTTTTCCCGGATAATGGCAACGCCAGCAGGACAGCATTTCCGGATTTTTCATTGGCAATGCGTTCTAGAGTAGGATCCACTAAAAGATCCGTTGCCGATTGTTCTATCCTTCTTCCGCTAATCATAGCGCCTTTTTGCGTGGTTTCCTTTATTCCCTTTGGAACTGCGCTCCTGTATACTGTGGAGCAGGCAGTTAAAACAAATACCAGCAGCAAAAGGAACTGTTTTATTGGATGAAACATTATTGTCTCCGCAACTGTTAGAGAAAACATCGTCCCATCTCCAGCAACAAAAATACAGCCCGGGACTATATATCGTAGCAACTCCCATAGGAAATATATTTGATATTACGCTGCGTGCAATACATATTTTAAAAAAATCTACCTATATATTGGCCGAAGATACGCGCCAATCTAGGAAATTACTGAATTTTTTCGAGATAAAAACTCCACTGATGGCTTGCCATGAACATAACGAAATGCATAATGCGATTCTATCGAATCTGAAATCATTGGGAACCGATGGCAGGGAAAGGAATATAGCTGGTGAGACCGAAAATAGCAGAATTTTTTCCCTCATATGTGATGCTGGAACTCCGTTAATTTCTGACCCAGGCTACAGAATTGTTAATTGGTGTCTGGAAAATAAGATTGCAATTTATCCAATTCCTGGTCCCTGTGCTGCCACAGCTGCAATTAGTTGTGCCGGGTTGCCGACCAATGAATTTGTTTTTTTGGGATTTCCACCAGCCAAAAGAGCTGCCCGAAGAGCCTTTTTTGAGATCAATCTTGGACAACCACGAACTATGATATTTTTCGAATCTCCCCATAGGTTGCTATCGTCTCTCCGGGATATGTTTGAAATATTTGGCAACAGGCGATGCTGCCTATGTCGAGAACTCACAAAAATCTTTGAAGAATTTCGACGTGGAACAATTGCTGAAATTATAGATTATTTTTCCAGCATTGGCACCAATCGTGGAGAATTTGTCCTGATCGTTGACGGAGCAGCAAATGAGATTAACCGCAACGCTGACGGCAACAGCCATGGCGGGGCGATCGTTTTGGATGAATTATTGCAATATCTGCCAGCCAATTCTGTCGGTGGTGCTGCCAAAATAATTGCAGAGAATCTGCATATTTCAAAACGAGTGCTCTATAAAAAAATTTTGGCCCTGAAAAAATTATTGGACACCAACACCCAATCATAATCAACGATCATGATTTTCGATATTGCTACTATGCTCAATCATTGGGAGAAGTTGGATTTTTATTGGTGAGTCTTTATTGTGACTACACCATTTCTCATCTGAAATCTTACTATGATTAGATATTAATGTCTAGCTGCGAACGCAATGCGTGAAAAAACAAATACCTAAGAGTATTGGATTTATTAACATGACTAAAATCATCACGAAAATTCTCAAAGATTTCTTTTGAAAATTTTGATGATAACTTATTCCCAAGGGTGGCCAGGTTAGTTTCCTGACCATCACTGTTTGACGTCACTAATAAATGATATATCATCAGTGATTGAGAGTCGGTAATAACATAGCCGCCTTTTTCTTTCTGAAGCGTCAGATCTATTAATTTCACTGCAATATTTAACGGATCTGCTATGAGCAACTCCCTAAGTGGCAAATAACAACGTTGCGCAAACTGACATTGGTGACTAATTTTATTAGATAGATCTAGCGATTTTGCGCTGGCGCAATTCTTTTCACATGCATTTATTAGTTTGCGTAGTGATGATTCACTAATCTCGGCTATGAGCGTTTCTTTTTTTATTTTTTCCAATACAAGCGACATTAATGTTTGCTTCCCTATCAAGGGAGGCATTATCATTGCGGGATGATTGTCAATTTCATTAATTATTTTTTCCAGAGAAAAGTTGGCCATTAGAGTTTCTATGCGCTGACCAAGAGTTGGCAGAATTTCTCTATACCTTCCTTTGATATATTTGCCATTCCATTCGTTTTGTTTTTTGTTACAAAAACGTATTGCTAGTTCAAATAATTTGCTCAACAGCTCAATATTTTCGCATTTATCAATCGATAATATGAGACTAGAACGGAATTCTACATCTGTTATATGCTGTGGGTTGTTTTTCAGCGAAGATACAAGCACATTGTCAATTTTGTCAAACTTGGTTTTTTTTGTTGTTACCTTTACGGTCGGTGGTATCGGTTTTTTTAATTTGTAACCACGATATGACTTGCTCTTTTTGTTGAGTTTGTTGTCGAATTTTGGTTTTGTCGCCGTAATTCCCAAATGCTTCCTTGTGTTAGCAAAGGATTCACTCGTTAGGTTCAGGCTCGTTGCATTAAGTTGCAAATTTGACACCATCAAAACCAGCATTGTTGGTGCGCATAGCGCCACATAATTTTTTGCTTTCATGTCGCTCTCCTTGAAAAAACACCATTAGAATATTATCATCCATACGCCTAGTTAGCAAACATTAACTTCTTGCCAATCGTTTTTTGTAAAAAAATATTGGCTCTAGACTAGCATCTTTTTTTGTTTTTTGACCAATTTAGTCAAAATCTTAACA
>JAITRU010000021.1 GCA_031288225.1 Holosporaceae bacterium
TGACAAAACCATTCTTACAAACCTTCGATGAACCACAGTATCTGCAATGCATTTCTTACCTCATATTTGACCCATGCATGCAATTTATATCATATCTATATTTAGATGTAAACTCTCAGATATTTTGAGAAATATTTGCGATGTGTCTACATTGGACGCACTTATTTTCTATCTAGCCAAATATGGATTGGCGGTATTTTCAAAGAACTATATCTCGATGCACAGAAGTATGCATGTTTTTATGCGCAGCTATTTTACTAGAAGTTTAGACAAAAATGAACAAAAGAACATTATTGTAAAATTGATTTCAATCATTACTTCATACGAAAAGATATGCAATGAAAATGAATATGTTGATAAAATAATTCTTCATTTAAAGCGTATCGATGAGCATTTGTGTGTTATAAAGAATGTGGAGTATTCAAGAATAAAATTACTTACCACTCTAGGGTTTCTGCTAAAAGAAAAAGGTATTCCTGTGATAGAGGCACTTCCATATTTTGAAAAATGTTTAGAATTAAACGAAAAAACAAAAATTTTATCGACATACGAAAAAGCAGATATTCTGTTAGCTCTTGGCGAAATTTGTGTCATATCTAATAAAAATACTGAAGCTTTCCATTATTTGGAGAAAAGTTTTGTAGCTTTGCCTTTTGCTAGAGAAAATGCGATGAGTCATGCCAAAAATCATACTTTAATAGGAATTGTTCAAATGAAAGGCAATTGTTTTAAAGAAGCTAATGATAGTTTCAATAGGTCTTTAGAAATATTAAATAGTTCAGAAACAAAGTTTGATACCAGACTGTTGAAAGCGAAAACATATCTAAGTATGGGATTGAATTATTGTTTGTATTACATAAATAAACCTCAGATGAGGGAAGCTATTCAAATAATGGCTGGAGACATTGAACAAGATGCAATGGTTCTATTTTATCCTGCATTAGGTAGTGATTTTCAAGCGAAATCCTACGATCTTTTTGGCCATCTTCCATCTTTGTCTCAATTAAGCGTGATATATTTTTTATCTCAATACACGGGGCAAACTTATAACTGCACAGACACGGTGGACGATAAATACATTAGTCCCAACTTGGAGTTCGACATGCATGTATTTTCCAAAACGCTACTAATTTCTGCCAGATGCGACGTTCTACTGAGTCATCAATTGGAATTTGCAGCTAAAATGCAAAATTTTCAAAATAACTGTAAACAGATAATTTTAGACGGAGCTATTCATTGCTTCATGACATACGGCAGGGAATTTGAGCAACATAATACCAAGATACTAATGGAAGCTTCCGCCTTGTTGAAATAAAACTATCGCAAACTAAAGTGCGAAAACATATAACCACAGTAATTATTTTTAATCAACAAAAATGCTTTAATAACAATAAGTTATCTCGCCACTACGTGCAGGTAGGTAATTTTCCCGTATATATTTTTTTTTGTTTTGTTTGATAAACTGGCGACGAAATGATTCATTGAAGAGATCATTGCCTAATGAGACTTTTCCTGCAAGAACGAGGAAAAACGTAGCGCAAGACCGCAGTGTACTAACTATACATGAGGATCTGAGCAACGAATTTGATGAAGTCTATAGCGAAAAAAAGTCATTGAGCAACAGTCTTTTGAAATCAATGAATCATAACTTTTGATGGGAAGGAGGACGTTATGGATAGTAGAAGATTATTAATATTGTGCTGCGTGGTTCTGTTGGTGATTTCAGTATTTGAGCCGGCGTTCTGCGGAATCAGTGATCAACAAATCAAAGCAGCATCAAAGTCATTTACGAGCACCATGAACGATTGGACTCCGGCGATTATCGGAGGTGGTTTGCTGGTGTCCGGTCTGTTGATTTTTGCCAATAATTACAAAGCTGGGCTAAGTGGGATTGCAGCAACGGCGTTCATCTATGCGGCCAAGGCTTTTACCGGCACCGGAGAAGCATGTCTGATAACGACAACGCCATCTGCACTCACCTGCGTCTACGATAATAGCAGTGAAATTAGCGGCGAGAGCAACGGATGATGGAGATAGGCTATGGATCAGATCAACAGCCATGTCATTCTTAGTCATATAGATGCTCCGATCAGGATTTTGTTTTGGCCGGCCAATCATTTCTTTGCCTGTACAATTCCACTGGGAGTCGGTATGGCCACGGATCATCTAATTGTTGGTCTGTTTATGGCATTTCTCTGCGTCAGCTTTTTTCAGCAGTTCAACAAACGGTTCGGCAAAGGGCGCTTTCGTTCGATCATTTATTGGTATCTGCCAACGTCATCAAAAATTGTGAAGATGGGAGTGCCGCCGTCTTATGTGAGGTATTTCGTGAGGTAGGGAAGACGAAAATGAAGTTCAGTTTTGCATCTAGGCGAATGCTCAATTTTGAATATCAGCGCAATATGCTACTGGGATTGACGGCGATCCTTCTTTTGATTGTTCTCATCATGTCTTTATATTTATTTTTTCGCAGTGAGCGAGTGATTGTTCTGCCGCCGGAGGTGCGACGGGAATTTTGGGCGGAAGGCAATAGGTTTTCTCCGGAATATTTGGAGGAGCAAGCGGTATATATGATTCATTTGGCGTTGGATGTGAACGCTTTGAATCTGCCTTACAACACTGAAATTCTCATGAGATACGCCGATAGCGAAACCTGCAGTTATTTGCGAGAAAAATTCGAAAAAGATATCAAAAAGCTAAAGAAAAACAATGCGTCCACTCGTTTCGATGTGAAAGATGCAACAGTTTATTCGGATAAAAATGTTGTGCATGTGACAGGACAATTGATCAGTTTTGTGGGCTCAAAGCAGATCCAGGAACAGCAGCGAACATATGAAGTTAAGTTCAAGATTTTTCGCGGGCGGTTGTTCCTGGAAAATTTAAAAGCTCTAGAAGGAGAAGAGCATGAAAAAGATTAGTGTATTTTTTCTATTGAGTTTTTTTATTTCATTGGCTAATGGTGAAACGTTTCGAATGAAAAATGAGATCATTCACGCCAAGATATCGTTTCAGCATCTGAACAGGATTTGTGTGAAGAACGATCGTATCGCCAGTATCTCTGGTTTGGAAGAGGCGTTTCATTGCGAAAAAAATGAAAAAACCGGGGAAGGATTCATTCGCGCTACTGTGGCTAATGGTCACGAGCCCATTAGCATCAGCATTACGACGATCTCCGGGAGGACGCAGGATCTTCTGCTGGAAGTAGTTGATGGGGAACCGACCGTAATAGAGTTGGAGAATCCAGATGCCATTACTTCCATCAACAGCATTGCCGATTGGGATGCGCCAAATATCGGAGGAAATTACGAAGAGTCGATCGTCGAATCCATGAAGCAGTTCATTTTGGCGTGTCCGCGATTATCAAAGCTGGAATGCTCTGAATTTCAAGACAGAATCCATGAACACATCAGAGCCGAATTTCAATCAGCGCACCACATGGGCGGATTTTTTGGATTGGTTTTCAAAATTAGCACGGATCAGGACGGTACTTTTCGTCTAGACGAGGGAATGTTTTCGCGCGAGAAAGATGTGGCGCTTTCGCTCACTTCTTTGGAGCTCCAAAAGAATAAATTCGTCATTTTGTATGTTTTGAGGAAATAGGCATGGAAAAATTCGTGAAGCATCGTCAATACAAAATCTTTGCGCTTATTGCCGGAGGCATAGGGTGGTGTTTGTAACGATAATGCTTATTCGCGAGCTAGGGCGAGAAAAAAACACGATTTCCGGAGCTCATTATAAAAAAGAATTTTCCACCGGAGTAGATGGCCTAACGGAAAAAGAATTGTGGGTGGAAAAAAGTACCAACGAATTGGACGAATTAAAAAAGCAAAATGAGACTCTACAAAAGCAATTGGATTCTGTTCAAAAAATAGTGATTGGATTGGGACGGCATTTTCAAGCTTTTGATGATCAGCAACCGGAAGACACAACTGACACGATTCCGTCCGGAGAAATAGCTGGATATGAAAAATACAAAAGCGAAGATGGAGATGGTAATTTGCAAAATTCATCTTCCGGCGCTTCATTAGGTAGTCTTGAAAATTTTGTAGAGGAGAATCGTTCAACCTCGTCCGGAAGAAGGTTGTCGGATTTTGGGAACTTTGTTGCCGGTGATGACGGCAGTAATTCTAAAGTTTTGAAAGGAAGCATCAAAACCATCACCTTTTCCAATACGGAATCTGAATACGATCTCGCCCAGAATTTTATTTTTGCGAGCACCTATGCTCGTTGTGTTTTGGTGGGATCGGTGACAGTTAGCGCTGGGATAGGATCATCGTCGAATCCGCAGCCGGTGCTATTGCGCATAACGGATACCGGTAATTTGCCAAACAATATGAAGGGATTTTTGAAAGATGCAATGGTAATAGGAGCTGCCTACGGAGAACTTTCGTCCGAAAGCGTGGTGATTCGTCTGGAACGCATCGTGAAAATCGATCAAAAACATGGAATCGGTATGGATATTCCGGTGAAAGGGTATGTTGCAGGAGAAAATGGAGATTCGCGCATTAGAGGAATTGTCTTCGATAGAGCAGGAGCGGTCATTCGCAACGCTGCTGTGGCAGGATTTTTTTCCGGAATAGCAGATTTTGCCTCTTCCAACAATAATTCGAGCATAACGTTTGCGCCGAATTCAGGACTTGCACAATTTTCTCCGCAGGTTGGGACAAAAATGCTGCAGCAGGGAGCATCCAAGGGAATAGGCAACGCCGTGGAAAAATATGCGGATTTTGTCATCAAAAGATCCGAGCAGCTGCAGCCGGTGATCAAGATTGATGGCGGTCGAAAATTGACCATCGTGTTTACGGAGTCCGTGAAGGCTTCGGCGGTGCATATGAAACGCATAAGGAGGCAATTACATGAAAAAAATAGATAGTTTATGGTGTGTTTTCTTTTTAGTCGGTTGCTGTACTTGGAACGACGATTTTGAAGGCAAAGTTGTGCGAGCGCATCCCCATGATTCCATCCACAAAATTTCTAAACTGGTGGATATAGGAGTAATCAAGGAAGCAGAAGATGATTTTGTATTATCCGAAAACATGATCGCTCATACGAAGGTTTTTCGAGATGGAAAGGTATCTCGTGGCGTGGAAGATGTGCGGCGAGCGTATCTCATGATCTACGAAGATCCGGGAAAAAATTTGCATGCGGCTCATCATTCATATTTTGTTTTGAAACCAGCAGTGTGGATATCAAAGTGAGAAAAAATGATGAATTTGGCAAGTATTGGTACAAGAATAAACGAATTTTTCTGCGGAATAATGGAACCGTTTCCCAAATTGCTGGTGCAATTGGGAGAGACTTATCACCTGTCGGACTTTTTGCCCTACAAATGGTACGACGTTGATTCAGAGCTATTTATTTCCGATGATCATCTGGGATTTATGCTGGAAACGGCTCCGCTAGTGGGCAATAGCGAAAGCATGCAGAAAGAACTTAGCAACATATTCACGCAAATTCTTCCGGAAGATAGCAGTATTCAAGCCATGATTTTTGCCGACAAAAATATCGGCGGACTTCTGGAGCGTTATGTCCGTAGCCGAGATATTTCCAGTGAAACGATGCAGTTACTAGCTATTCGCCGAGCTGATTTCTTGAGTCGATTAGCTCTTAAATCGCACTTTTCGCCCTATGTTTTGCGGGATTTTAGGTGTTATATGAGTATTGTGCTGAATCTTGATGCGCCTATAGATTTTGCCATTCAAAAGGTCAGGGAAATTAAAAAGCAAATTCTAGCGACATTGGCAATTGTAGGCGTAGCCTCTAGAGTCATGAATGCAGACGACCTAATTAAGTTTTTGGACAGTGTTTTTAATTTAGATTTCACATCAACGAATCCTTCATCAAGAAAATGGAATCGATTTGACCCCATCAACGAGCAAATTATTGCTCACGATACAGATATTGCAGTGGAGGATGATCTACTCAAATTACGGCAAGAGCAAACGGAGATCAAAACATTTTCCGTGAGTCACTATCCGCCCGAATGGACACTGAGCCAAATGTCGGAGCTCATCGGAGATATGTTCCGAGATAGTCGACAATTCTCGTTTCCGTTTATCATGCATTACGGAGTTCATATTCCGAAGCAATCGAATCAGTCATCGAAAATTTCCCTGAAGGCAAGCATGGTGGAAAAGCAATTATTTTCCCCTATTGGCAGATACATAGCAGATATTGAGCGAGAGCATGTGGAACTGCAGTATGCGCAGAACTGTTTGGCAAAGGGGGAGCGACTGGTACAGACGCAGTTTAGTATTACACTCTTCAGTCCTAAAGGAAAAATGTCGAGCGCAGAACAGACTCTAAAGACAATGTTTTCATCGCTGCTGTTTAAAGTGGAATCGAATGTTGGTACACAGCTGCATTCGCTGCTGACGATGTTACCTATGTCCTGGAATAGAAATACAATCTCTGCGCTGAAGGAGTTTAAGAAATTACGTACTACGATTTCAGTGGAATCTGCAAATTTAGTGCCGCAGCAGGCGGAGTGGAAGGGAACGCCCACGCCGGCTCTACTGTTGGGAGGCAGAAAAGGACAATTGATGCAGTTCTGTCCCTTCGATAACACCGCTGGCAATTATAATGTCACGGTGGTGGGGCGTTCCGGAGCTGGAAAATCTGTGTTCATGCAGGAGCTAATGGCTTCGACAATTGGTCTTGGCGGCCGAGTTTTCGTCTTGGATGTGGGACGTAGTTTCGAAAAAACTTGTCATATGCTGGAGGGACAATTCATAGAATTTTGTACATCAGCACCTGCGACACTGTCGCTGAATCCGTTTTCTGGAATTGATCCCAGCAACCAAGAAGCAGTGGAAGATTCTCTGGCTATGCTGAAATCGGTGATCCAGCTGATGGCGGCTCCCATAAACGGCGTAGACGACAAAGGCGCAGCGCTTCTGGAACAAGCTACTAGCGAATCGTTCAAAAAATATGGAACCACCACAACTATCACGCATATTGCAGAGTTTTTGCTTGCGCTGGATGACGTACAGGCGCGAGATCTTGGACAAATGCTGTATCCCTATACGGAAGCTGGAGTCTATGGAAAATATTTCAATGGGAAATCCAATGTGAACCTAGAAAATAATTTGGTGGTCATCGAATTGGAAGAACTCAAAGAGAAAAAGGAACTGCAATCCGTAGTTGTGCAAATGATGGTGATTAATATAACAAACAAAATGTTTTTGGGAGACCGCAAAACACCCTTCCATATTGTTTTTGATGAAGCCTGGGATTTGTTGCGAGGGAAACAAAGCGAAATTTTTCTAGAAACGCTGGCGCGTCGACTTCGAAAATATCGAGGATCGCTGGTGGTTGGAACCCAGAGCGTCAACGATTTTTATTCCTGCGCTGGCGCTCAGGCAGCTTGGGATAATTCCGATTGGAACTGTTTTTTGTCCCAGAAAGAGGAATCCATTGCTCAGCTCAAAAAAAGCAATCGCATTCTGTTGGACGAATACAAAGAAAAAATCATGAGTTCGGTGAAAACAATTCAAGGAAAATACGCGGAAGTTTTAATCAATGGAGCCGAGGGCTATGCAGTAGGAAAACTTCTGCTGGATCCGTTTTCCAGTCTGCTATTTTCCACCAAACCGGAGGATTATGCCGCAATTCAGGAACTGCGGCGGCAGGGAATTCCTGTCTCGGAAGCCATCGAAATAATTTTACAAAAAAGGAATTTAGTATGATTCGGGAGAAATTGAGTCAGTTTAAAGAATGGCTGCGGGAGCATAAGAAAAAACTGTTTGTGAACGCACTTCTATATGCAACGATTTGTGCATTGTTTTTTTCACAGATGCGGACCGTGGTAATAATCAGTGAATCTGTTCCCTACAAGTTCTGCCTGCAGATTTATAACCTGGAACCCCAAAAGGGAGATCTGTGCGTACTGAAGTATGGGAATGCTGATTTTGTGAAGTATGTAGTGGGAGTAGCCGGCGATAAGGTTACGAATATTCACGGAGAAATCTACGTTAATTATATCAAAGTTGGAGAAATCAACGAGAAGTCTAACCTGGAACCGCTAGAAAATTGCATTATCCCAGAAGGATATGTTTTTGTGGTTGGAACTCATCCGGGCAGTTTAGATTCCCGCTACAAAAAATTTGGATTGATAAAAAGGGAGCAACTTCGTGGCAAAGCAATAGGTTTTTGGAAATGCGATGAGGAGAACGAATGAAAAGAATGATATGGTTTGTATTTTCGTTTTTTCTTACGGTGAAAGCCAAAGATCTAGGAACTTTCGGCGAACAATTTGAAATAGCAGAAATAGATTTATTGGAGGAGATAGCAATGAAACTACAAGAATTTGAAAAAACAGGAGAGCTAAAAGCAGTCCAAGAAAGAATTCAGCGGATGGTGCAGGAGATGATACAGCGCCCACGCAGCATCAGCGGCATAACACATACGGAAGAGGCGAAGAAATTCACCTACGATCCGACGATGACTACTTCTAGAGATCTGCGGGATCATCGAGGACATATTTTTGTACGCAAAGGAGAGCGCTTCAATCCTTTGGACAAGATTCCCCTGTCCAAGCCGCTGCTGTTCATCGATGGCGATTCGGAGGGTCACATTCAATGGGCGATCTCCAAAATCACAGATCCACAATTTGAGGGACACGATAATGCAAAAGTAATTTTGGTGAAGGGAGCTCCGCTGAAACTGCGTATACGCCTGAAACGGGATATTTTTTTCGATCAGAGCGGAATTTTAACAAAGCAGCTGGGCATAAAACATGTGCCAGCCATCGTTTTTCAGAAGAAGAACGAAAAAGTCCTGACAATTCATGAAGACCAACCCCGCGGTTGAATGCAATGATGCTGTTGCAACCAGAGGTATGGCATGGCAGTTCTACTTGCAACGTCAAGTTGAGTCTGGCGGGTTGTATAACTGATACCCGAGCATCACAACTCCAGGAAATGCATTCAAGTGCAGGGTTTGTGATTGGTTTTCTGCTTATTTTTTTTGTTTGTGAGTGCGGAGCGAAATGTGTGGGCAGGTTTGTGAATCCAATGACAGATATTTGCTGGAGCTGCTTGTTTCCCATTACCATTTGCGGCATGAAGGTATCTCCGGGCGGTGAGGACATATCGAATCCCAAAAAAATCATCTGCCAATGTCCAGCTCCACCACCACTTTTTGTGAGATACGGTCTGCCGATTTCATTCTGGGAGCCAGTGCGGCTCATCGATGTTACACGTACGAAATTTTGTCTAGTCAATATGGGCGGTATTAGCATTGGGGGAGACAGCATCCGAGGACACGGCAACGTTGCTTCCGGGAATACTTCCAATGGAACCAAGCACAGTTTTTATCAAGTGCACTATTATGTGTACCCGGTTTTGTATTGGCTGGAACTACTAACGGATTTTGTTTGTATGGAAAGATCTCAGTTCGATGTAGCCTACATTACGGAGTTTGATCCGCTGTGGAACGATGACGAAACGGCATTCATTTTAAATCCGGAAGCGGCGATCTTTGCGAATCCAATTGCCCAGGCAGCTTGTGCTGCAGATGCTATTGCGGCCACTGCTGGTTTTCCTCTGGACGCTATGTTTTGGTGTGCCGGATGCCAAGGCAGCATCTATCCCTACACAGGCAACGTCAATTATCACATTAGTGGCGTACAAGCGAGCCTGTTATTGGTTACGCGTATGCTGGCCAAACTACATCGAGAATGCATTGCCCATGGAACCATTGGAGAAGCAGGTATGTGCAGTCCTTATCTCATGCCCATCATGATGAAAAGTCAGTACAAACAGCAAATGCTGTACCCGTCCGCTACAACCGGATCCGGCGGGCGAGCTTCGTCTCCGTGCTGCAAACCGTTGGGAAGGACAGATGTTATTTG
>JAITRU010000024.1 GCA_031288225.1 Holosporaceae bacterium
GTAAAATATCACGAAATTTAGCCTCCGAAATATGCGAACATTTTATATACTTATTTTTCATTGATATATCCTAGCTTATCTGGCCAGAAAATCAATCTAATCTAGTCTTGAACCTATAACAAAATTAGACCCCATTCTTCCCTAAATTACATGGCTCCTGAATCTTTCATTCTTTATCAAATCACGAACCATAACTTGGTACAAAAAATGAGGGCTTGACAGATCATCAAGGGAACAAATAATAATATATTCTCCTGTTTGTTTAGATAATCATGTAGTGAACAAGAAGTAGGAAAGCGAGCAAAAAAGTGCTAAATAGAGGATGCGGAGAAATTTTTAACGGCATCAGGGCGAGCAGAATTGAAGCGGCGGCATCGTCGTGAGAAGGATCGTTGCGAACGGCCGAATCCTATCAAGGCCGTGTTGCTATGGGATTCTGGATGGAGTTACAGGCGGATAGCGAAGGCTTTATTTCCATGGGGTCGGGTATAAACCTTACGCTCTAGCGTGAATTGCTTTAGCATCCCAGTAGTTGTAAACTGAGGAATGAATAATACTCAAGAAAGATATGCCAAAGGTGCCCATACGGTGTTGGACATGCAGTATCATTATGTGTGGAAGACGAAGTATTCTTATTTTGTAGCACGGTAGGAGCAGTTACTGAGGAAACAATAAAAAAGTATATCGAAGACCAAAAAGATGAAGATCCTGTCTTCAAAGTTTGGGACGAAAAGAAGGATTTATCCACATCCGGCGAACCTTTAGGTCTTAGCATTCTTCCTGCTTTAGCACGTAGTAATTGAATCATACCCCAGGATTTGCATAGGTATCTCTGTTTCCCTTTCATAAATCCACTCTTGCAGAAACCATCGGAACCACATCTCTTGCATATCATTTAGTCTTCTCCCCAATAAGCATAGGCTCTCACCATATCATAACTATATGCTTATAGGTTAATCCATGAAATCCTATACTCAATCTGTATACAGTTTTCCTGATTCAGAAGGCGTTCTTTCAGCGTAGATTCCTTAGTGTTTCAATCTCCGTTATGGACAAGCCAGTATATTTACCGATGATTTCAATTGATAAATCGTCCAACAGCATCGATAATGCTGCTTCGCGCTTCGCTTCCACTTTACCTTCGGCTTTACCCTCAGCCTTACCTTCCACTTTACCTTTTTTTTCACCGATAGCGATGCCTTCCTCTCTTCCCTTCTCTCTTCCCTCCTCTCTAGCCACAGTCACCTCACTATTATGATCATTAATAGTCTTTTGGCGTAGATCGGCGAGGGCGCGCATTTCGTTGTCGGCGCTGATGTATTTCAGCGTATCCATTGCGCCTTTTACCTCGGGTATATTCAGAAACGACTCATCCATAAAAGCCGGATTTTGCAGAAACGAAAGCCATCCGGTCAGAAGATCGCGGCTGTCGGCATTTTTCGGATTAAATTTCTCCAGTTCAATGAAAAAAATGCGCGCGCTGTCGGTCATGATTTGGTACGGATCCGGATCGCTGGGCTGAAAAGTCATGTACGCCTCGCTGATGGCGTTTCGGCGATCGGTTACATTTTTTCCAAGAATCCAGATGCCGATGACGTGCGGACCTTTGTAGGACTCGTTTGTTTTTATGATGTGCGGCATCATGTTTGCCAGGTAATGAAGGGCCCGCTGAGGGATTTCGCCGGTATTTTTCACTTGGATTTCTATGTCAAACTTCGTGCCGTCATCGGAAGTAGCTTTGATATCCAGTCGGCTGGCCCTGTCTTTTTCGAGAATTTTCGCAATATCGGTATTTTCGAGCGTCAGGCTTTTAATGTGAGGCCTACCGCGAAGCAGGGCGTTCAAAAATGAAATCAAAATAGGCTTTTGATCATCTTTGCCGAAAACATTCTTAAAAACAAAATCCTGTTTCGGATCCAACAGACCAACAATCACTGATTCTTCAGGCATTTTGCTACTCTTCTAAATACGGTGTCATTATAGCATGCCCTGTGAAAAACGGCCATATTTTTCCGTATTCCACATTTTGTTGAAATTACAGCATTTTCATGTGATGTGGTTTGGATTTATCTTGGGAGTACCGATGTTTCTTCCACCCCGCATCTAACATCATCCAGTTAATATGGCAAAAATTCTTCTAAAAATCCTGATTATTTTGTGGAACTGCTCCTGGCAAAGATACCATCCGAGTTTAAATATGCTGATATGCCAAATCAAGATGGGGCCTGTTAAAAGCTGATCAAAAAACGCCATATTGAGGCAGTAACCACCCTGAAACACAGATGGTGAAAATTTGGATTTTTATGCGCGAAAAACCAGCAAATTTCCGCTACATAAGTTCGCTTTCTCAGCGTGATTGAGTATATACCCAATCACAGTGAGATTTCGGACGAAAAATCCTGTAATCACAATAAAGACTCACCAATAAAATCCAATTTCCTACGGTGATTGAGTATATACCATGCTGTATGCTTGTGGGGAAATCCCGGGGCAGTATATTTGGCGATAATGTTTGGTGGCGCCAGCGTTTTTTCGTTATTTACGGCCATTGTCCTGATAATATAATAAGCATTAAGATCTTCATGCTAGTATTTGTTGTGTTGAATGTGTCCAGGTCATTGACCTGGATTGTATGTTGTATTGTTGTGTAAGAAGAATAATAGTCATGTTCGTTATATTTTTCATGTCGTTATGCCTATTTTTGCTGCCAGGTTGTACCAACAGAATACAAAAATGTCGCATGCAGTCGGCACCGGTGGTCGCTATTCCAATCATCAATGAGGCACAAAAAATAGAAAATGACACCAAAAAGATCCAGGCACGCATAGGCCGACTAAATCCAGCTACCATTGTGCCTGGAAGAACCATTTCAGAAAATTCTGTATCCCTAATACAGGATCTGGCTACCTATTATAAAGTAAATATAGCTCCCGAGGACATACCATCCTGGAACAAATACAATGTTTGTAAGCCAGTGGCCGAAAGATTTAAACAATTCATGAAAGCTATGCAATCGGATCGAGACATAATCTGGGCAATTCGCGGTGGATATGGCACAAGGGATCTAATCCCATTGCTGGACAGCATGCCGGTTCCAAATTATGGTAAAACTTTAGTTGGATTTAGTGATATAACATCACTTCACCTATTTATGGCAAAAAAATGGCCTCGCTGGAGAGCAATTCATGCTTCTGTGCTAATTCATGCCACCGAACACGCCCATATAGGCAATAAATTTAATACATTACTAGACATTCTGGAAGGCAAAATTGATAAATATGTTATCGATAGTTTATATCCTTTAAACGCCTGTGCCAAAACTACTTCACCCGTAATCGGCAGATTAACCGGTGGCAATCTCAGTGTCGTGAGAGACAGCCTAGGCAAAATTTGGGAAATGCAATCGGCTGGGAGGATAGTGTTTTTGGAGGATGTAAATCTACCCATGGAAGGCATTGAGTCAGCTCTGATATACCTCAAGGAGAATTGCAAATTCGATGGAGTAAAAGCCGTAGTATTTGGGCGCTTTACCATTCCGGATTATCCCCAAAAGGAAATTGTAGACCGACTGCAGGAATTTGCCAATTCGCTGGAAATTCCAGTATATTTTACTCACAAATTTGGGCACAGCAACATAAATCAGCCGCTCATATATAACGCCGTTGCAACGATTTATCGTGATAAAATAACCATTGACGCAACATCTTATTTTGATGAAGATTACCCATAGGAAGGATGCAAAAAATGACCAATAGGTGCCTATGGGCTAATTCAAGCGAACTTAGGCGATATCATGATGAAGAATGGGGAAAACCGCTGCATGATGATCAACGACTATTTGAAATGCTGATTTTAGAGGGAAAATCCTGTGGATTGAGTTGGGAGCTTATTCTCAAAAAACGCAACCATATGAGGAAAGTTTTCGATAATTTCGATCCGGAGATTCTTGTTAAATATGACGATGAAAAAATACAATCATTGATGGGCGATGCCGGAATCATTCGGAGCAAACTGAAAATCAATGCAGTTATCGAAAATGCAAAGGCCTATCTGCGTTTGAAAGAAGCCCGCACTTTAGAGGATTTTCTGTGGCAACATGTAAATTACAAACCCATTGTAAATGATGGCTCGCAGAGGATCGTCAGAACCGAATTATCTGATAAACTGAGCAAAGAGCTTAAAAAGTTCGGATTTAAATTTGTGGGCTCGGTCATCATCTATTCATTCATGCAGGCAGTCGGAATGGTAAATGACCACGAGCCAGGCTGCTATATGAAGAATAACCCTATTCGAGAATAAGTGGAAGAGAGAGTATACATGATCTACTTTGAAAATGCGTTCGTTAGCGCAATGATCAGCCTGATATTTAAGTGAAAATACTACGTTATAAACGCACTTTTAAAACAATTTATGTATAATACCATTCCTTATTATTAATTTCTCTCAGCAAGCGGTGAGCAGCCCCATGTTCAGGCTATAGGAAAAGCTTTCGGATAATTTGTTCTGAGGAATGGTATCATATATACCCAATCACCGTAAGAAATTGGATTTTATTGGTGAATCTTTATTGTGATTGCAGCATTTCTCATCTGGAATCTCACCGTGATTGGGTAT
The DNA here is from genome assembly GCA_031288225.1 of Holosporaceae bacterium. Lineage (GTDB taxonomy): Bacteria > Pseudomonadota > Alphaproteobacteria > UBA3830 > UBA3830 > BNWE01. Next base: position 4,615 of record JAITRU010000024.1, read on the forward strand.
ACTCAATCACGCTGAGAAAGCTAACTTATATATCGGAAATTTGCGAGTTTTTCGTGCATAAAAATCCAATTTCCTACGGTGATCGAGTATACATCTAGTTAACGTCAATTTTTTCAGAGCAATAGGCAGATATGACCCGAAGGCATTCGCTGTGATTTTTGCGAT
>JAITRU010000028.1 GCA_031288225.1 Holosporaceae bacterium
CTCAATAATGCTGATTTTCTAGACATCTTTACCTCCACAACAATATTGACTAAAAATATAGCATCAAATAAAAACTATCACAACAAATTATCTGTATTTAACAATGGGAAATGGTATAAGTTCGCTTTCTCACGGTGATTGGGTATATCGGGCTAGAAAATCAATCTAATCTACTTTGGGATCTTGGGAATTCCTATTTTTCAGCTCTTCTTGCATTTTTTTGTTAATTTCAAGAAATTTTTGTTGAGCATCTTCAAGTTGTTTTTTTTTGGATTTGAATCGTTTGTCTGATTTGCTATATTTCTCGCAAAAATCTTCTATGTATTTTTTGATGGCTTCACTGGTGGTAGCGCACGCAGCTTTTATTTTATTTATCAATCCATTTTCGTCTAATTCTTCGCCTTTGAACAAAAATTTCCGTTTTTCGGAATCTGCGTGCGTTTTTTCTGCGCTGGCGGGTGTTTTCGAAATGGAACCAGATGACTTTGCTGCGTCATTATCGTTACCATTTTCCCTAGGTACGCCGTTTTGTTCATGCTTATCGTCTTGGTTATTTTTATTATCAAATTTCTCGTTTTCTTTTTGGGAATCGATTGCTACATTTGTGCTTTTAACAACGGAGGCTTTTGTAAAGGGCATCAAGCACACCAGTTGTGTAACCACCAGCATCAACCACGCCTTCGCAAACGCATGGCATGGTTTTGGGCCAACCTTTTGCTCTATGTCTTTTAAGATAGTAGAACGTATTGAAATCATTGTGTTATTCCAACTACATCATAGCCGTAAACTGACCGGGCACGAGTGCTTTAATTTGTCCACCATAGGCACACATCAGCATGGCGTCGTTACTTATGGTAGGACCCTTGGCAGACATAACGGTAGGCTTGGTGGGAATCCATGCTCCGGCAGGAGTTGGAATACATGGACCGGGAGTCAATACTCCCAATGCAGCCGCAGTCAGCGCCGCCGTGGTGGGATTGAGTATGCTGCGACAAACACCAAAAGGTGTTATGTTTGCAAATGGAATGCAGTCCGGCATTGTACCAATCGGACCTGCGCTGCCCATTATGGTTGAAGGAAGAAAAGTCAACGGAGTTGGAGCAGCTCCGAAAGCGGAGCAGGAAGCAAGTGCTCCCATACATAAACAAAATCCCATCTAATACACCCTAGAAAAACAACAAATAAGAATAATAACCAGACCACTTCAACGCAATAACTCTTTCATAGCGAAATTGCACAAATCCATTAGAAAAGATCCTCCTGAAGCGGTTCCCTCCTCACAAGCATTGAGCCATCCGCAAATGTCAGACCTAACAAATCATGTCCATGCGCCTCCTTTAGGGAAGTAATGGGACGATGTTTAGGCGATGAAACATAAACAAATCCCTTCTTCAGTATGTTCATATGGGAATTTGATTCGAGACCTTTGGATAGCACAAGCAACTCATTTTTGGCACCTGTAATTTTCGTTTCCAAGGCAAAACACAGTCTTTCATGAAAGTTGGCCGTATTACATTTAATGATTAGCTTCGGAACTGCAAGTCGCGTTATCTGCAATCGTTTTTCCACAATATATTTTTGTATGGTTGCTCCGATTTTTTCAAATATATAGTCAATTTTCTGAATTTTTTCGGCAACAATTAGACGAATATTCAGGATTCTACTGGATTGTAGAAACATTTTTTTCCTATCAATGGCATTTGCCATAATTAGGTTTAATTTTGAAAATAACCCGCTGACATCGGCCTGCAATTTTATTTTTTCTGGCACTGCAAATTCTGCTGCTGCAGTTGGAGTTGGAGCTCGTAGATCGGCGGCATAGTCGATAAGCGTAGTGTCTGTTTCATGACCAATGGCTGAGATGATGGGAATTGTGCTACCAGCAACGGCTCGAACTACAGATTCTTCATTGAATGGCATGAGATCTTCGAAACTGCCTCCACCCCGTGCCACAATAAGAAGATCCGGTTTTTGCTCTTCCGGCAATTTATTCATGCCATCAATTGCTTCCACTACCTGGCGTGCAGCATCCAATCCCTGCACTAGCACCGGCCACAGCAAAACATCTCGCGGAAACCTTTGGCCAATCCTATGTAGCATATCCTGTATAACTGCCCCGGTTGGTGATGTAATGATGCCTATCAGCTTCGGCAAAAACGGAATCGGCTTTTTGCGGTCCAAATCAAATACACCTTCTGCTGCCAATTTCTTTTTTCTGTCTTCAAGAATCTTTAGTAGCTCGCCAATGCCAGCCAATTCAAATTGCTCAACCACAAATTGATATTTCGAACGCATGGGATAGGTGGTCACCTGCCCCAAGCATTTGATTTCCATGCCATCTTCCAGTTTTACCTTTTGCTTTTGAGCGATATATTTCCAGCAAACGGCATCAATGATAGCGTCTGAATCTTTAAGCGAGAAGTATAAATGGCCTGAGGAATGATATTTCAGTGCACTAACTTCTGCCTTTAGCGCAATGCTACCAAAATTTTGCTCCAGTGATCTTTTTATCAGAGCAGAAAGTCTTGAAACCGTAAATTCTTCCAAAAATATAACTCCAATTATGAATCGCAGCGGCGCAATTCCTGAATGCCAGAGATGATCTTTTCATTTTGATCGAAGAGATAGCACCTATTAGATTCAAATCCGAAGCAAATGGTGTCTCCGGATTTTTCAGAAATCGATTTCTTTGCTTTTAGAGAAATCATCAATCCATCCTTCAATGATACGTGAATGTATCCCTCTCCTCCCAAATTTTCAGATACTACCACAACGCCACCAAGCACGTTGCGAGCAACACATTTACCTTCGCTAGTGGAACCAGATTCCACAATATCCATATCTTCGGGGCGAATGCCTATGTGGTAGCCGTGGTCTCGGTTAAAAGTTGTGCTATCAATCACAGGACCATGAATTATCTCGCTATTTGGCATTTTAAAAATAGGGATACTTCCCTTGTATTCCACAAATGATACGGGAAATATATTCATACGACAGGACCCAATAAATCTAGCCACAAAGGTATTAGCAGGACTATTATACAACTGCATGGCGGTTCCCACCTGCTCTATAAGGCCGTCCCGCATGACCACAATCTTATCCGCCAGCGTCATTGCCTCGGATTGATCATGGGTAACATATACCATGGTAGTCTTCAGCTGCGCCTTAAGCTTAGCAAGCTCATACCTCATCTGGCACCGAAGAGTACTGTCCAAATTTGACAACGGCTCATCGAACAAAAACGCATATGGTTTGCGAACTATGGCACGCCCTATGGCAACCCTCTGCCTTTGCCCACCGGAAAGTTCCTTTGGTCTTCTGTGTAGTAAATGATCAATTTTTAGGATTTTTGCAGTGTTGATAACCCGTCCTTCGATTTCATTTTTTTTGAGCTTGCGTACCTGCAGCGCAAACGCCATATTTTCAAAAACCGTCATATGCGGATAGAGAGCATAGGACTGGAATACCATGGCAATGCCACGACTAGCCGGCGGCACATCGTTCACAAATCTGTTGCCGATGTGGATTTCACCATCGTCGATATCCTCCAATCCGCAAATTAATCGCAAAACAGTTGATTTTCCACAACCTGACGGGCCAACCAAAACGGTGCACTCTCCATCTTCCATGGTCAGATCTATGCCTTTGATGACTTCACTGTCCTTATAGGATTTTCTAACATTTTTTAATGTAATAGATGCCATGCTGAACTACCATGCATTTACTATATTTTATCATCGGAAGAATCAGATAGCTTAACGGCTGAAACCACCTTTTCTTCTTTATCTACCCTAAACAAAATTACTCCCTGAGATGCTCTTCCGGTTATACGTACATCATCAACGGGACAACGAATAAGCTTGCCGTTATCTGTTACCAGCATTACATTATCGTTTTCCTCCACCGGAAATACTGCTACTACTTTACCAGTTTTTTCTGTTATTTCAATATTTTTTACACCTTGTACTCCGCGTCCACTGGTGCGAAACTCGAAGGAAGAAGTGCGCTTAGCGTAGCCGTTCTCAGTAATGGTTATCAATTTCTGCTCAACATTTTTCATTTCTTCGTACTTTGCTGGTGGATCCATAACCTGGTCACTGATTATTTCTTCGCCGCTGCGACGTAGCCAGTTGGCATATTTTATATATTCTTCCCGTTCTTCGGCCGTTGATGTGCCATTGTTGAGAATAGACATGGCTATGACCTCATCATCGCCAATGAGTTTAATGGATCGAACTCCAGTGGAATTTCTGCTAAAAAATACTCGCAAATCATCCACTGGAAATCGTACACATTTACCAAACCTGGACGATATCATTACATCCATGCCACTTTTACACAAAGCCACAGAAATTAACTTCTCTTTATTTTCCAATTTCATGGCGATTTTTCCACCGGCTTTTATGTTAATAAAATCGCTGAGTTTATTTCTTCTGATAGTTCCGCCGGAAGTCGCAAACACGATGTCATACTCATCCAAGAGAGATTCATTGTCAGGCAGCGCCATAACCGTGGATAGGGTTTCATTGCTCTTTATGGGCAGAATATTGACTAGAGCTTTTCCCCTCGATTGGGGTGTTGATAGCGGAATCTTATAGACCTTCATCTGATAAACAATGCCGCTGGTGGAGAAAAATAGCACTAAGGTGTGGGTAGAAGCGACAAAGAGATCATGCACAAAATCCTCATCCTTCGTGGTCATGCCGGTTTTTCCCTTGCCACCACGCTTCTGTGCTCTATAGCTATTGAGTGGTACCCTTTTTATATACCCACTGTTACTGATGGTAACGACCATATCTTCTCGGCTAATGAAATCTTCATCATCCACCTCAAGCTCGTTATCTTCTATTTTCGTACGACGCGGATCGTTGAATTCTTCCTTTATTTGCAACAATTCTCGACGTATCTCCCGGGACACTCGATCTTTGGATTCCAAAATGTCAAATAAATCCCTTATGTTATCCGACAACTGATTCAATTCATCCGAAATCTTTGTTCTTTCCAGCCCAGTCAATCTGTGCAATCTTAAATCGAGAATGGCTTGCGCTTGGACGCCAGTCAGCTTACATCTGCCATCTAGATAAATACTGGCTGGATCGTCAACCAATTTTATTAGGGGTTCTATCTCAATGGCATTCCACTCGGATTCCATAAGCACCTGTTTTGCGGTAGCTGGGTCCGGACTTGCTCTTATGATGCGTATGATTTCATCAATATTATCAACTGCTATGGCTAATCCGATCAGCAAATGAGCACGGTCTCTTGCCTTATTTAGGTCAAATCGCGTACGCTGAACAACAATCTCTCGGCGGAATTCCAGAAAAATATTTAACACTTCCATCAGATTCATAAGCTTCGGACATCTGTTATGAAGCGCCAGCATATTTACACCAAAAGAAATCTGCAGTTGTGTGTATTTATATAATTTGTTCAGCACAATATCGCTGTTCGCATCCTTTTTCAACTCTATGACTACCCGTACACCCTCGCGGCTAGACTCGTCACGCAAATCGGAAATGCCTTCGATGATTTTCTCATTGACTACGCTAGCAATTCTCTCAATCATCTTGGATTTGTTTACCTGATATGGTACCTCGGTCACCACTATGGCTTGGCGGTCCCTGGGCATGTTCTCCACATGGCAGTTGGCACGTATAATTATGGATCCACGTCCTGTGCGGAAAGCAGAAATGATTCCGCCACGGCCAACAATAACGCCACCGGTTGGAAAATCAGGTCCCTTCAGAACCGTCATTATATCCTCCAGCGTAGCTCCTGGATTGTCGATCAGCATTACGCAGGCATCTATTACTTCACTCAGATTATGAGTTGGAATGTTGGTAGCCATACCGACGGCAATGCCACCGGCTCCATTCACGAGTATATTGGGAAATCTAGCCGGCAACACCACCGGTTCCTGCAGTGATTCATCATAGTTTGGCAAAAAATCGACCGTATTGCTATACAAATCTTCCGCAAATGTGCTAGCAAGCTTTGCCAGGCGGGCTTCGGTATAGCGCTGTGCCGCTGGAGGATCGCCATCCATGGATCCAAAATTACCCCGGCTACTGATGAGTGTTTCCCGCATAGAAAACGGCTGAGCCATACGCACCATGGATTCGTACACCGAAAGGTCACCATGAGGGTGATATTTTCCGATTATATCTCCGACAATGCGAGCAGACTTGCGAAACGGTTTGGTACTATCAAAACCATTTTCGGTCATACCAAATATAATGCGCCGATGCACCGGCTTCATGCCATCTCGCACATCTGGAATAGCCCTAGCTACGATGACGCTCATGGCATAATCCAGATAGGAGCGCTTCATTTCATCTTCCAGAGAAACCGCAACTATTCCTTCTTTTTCTGCAGACACAAAAAACTCCCAACTTACAGCAGGAAACCACGAAAAATCAGCCTATGAAAGACACAATCAAAACAAACACACTCACCCAGGCTAATAAATCATACTAATCACAAAAAATTACGCCTAGAATGGAATATCGTCATTAATTTCAATCGATTCCGCTTTCCCATCGTCGGAAGCACCGCTTGGCATCACATCCGATGATTTCGGATCCAGCAAAGATAACTCCCCCCTAAATCTAGGAAGAATGACTTCTGTTGTGTACTTTTCCACCCCAGACTGATCCTGCCAGCGCCTAGTCTGCAGCTGCCCCTCCACATAAACTTTCGATCCTTTGTGAAGATATTTCTCGCAAATTTCTGTCAAGTTGGTATTGAATACCACGACCCTGTGCCATTCGGTCTTGTCCTTTCTTTCTCCGGTAATTTTATCACGCCACGATTCCGAAGTAGCCAAAGAAAAACTGACGATTTTTATGCCATCCTGAGACGACCTCACCTCTGGATCTCTCCCCAAGTTACCAATTAAAATTACTTTATTAACACTTCCAGCCATTTAACCCATCCTTAATCTACGACGGCCCATTATTGCACATTTATTTGGTAAATTTCAACATTAGAGTCTTCCTTTGGCCAGCAGAGTACACATTATGCGTTTATTACTTCCAATCAAAAAAATTTCCACCATCATCAATTTTTCATGGCACATCATAAAAGATTTTAATGCCATAGCGCTGTTTGAGAGTGTGTCGCCTATGTATGCATGAAAGGTTTGTTCCATGAAAATGGGAATCACCAGAATAATGCGCTAGTTCCATATTTCCGTCACTATGCCAGATCGTTTGGATCCGTATCCTGGAGTGGAGTTGGACGACACTGCAATATCTCGTCCACATCGTTGGAAGCCAGGTAGTAGCCTGTGCTACCAAAAATCATCATCGGCTGTAGAGTTTGCGCCTTTTCTTTAATTTGTCTGCCTTGTCCCTCAGTATGAAGCGTTTTTCCCGTGCAGGAGAGCGTGGTATTAGTATTTCTGCATACGAAATCTGACGACCGATCGCAGCCATCGTCCACACAAATACCACCGCCGACTGTATCAGCTTCCGAAACTCCGTGACACGCAGCAGAGCAACAGCAACCATCTCGCGAATTATCATAGCACAACTTCGGAATGCTCCAGAGATAGGAGACAATGTTTTTCCAAAACTTGATAATCACAAAAAACAAACAAAGCGCTATGATAAAAAATATATCGCCAACTGTAATCAACGTTACTACCGATCCCCTAAATTATCCTAAGCCCATGACTGTAAATGGAAGCGAAACATACAGGAATCATCGTAGAATAATTAATGAAAAAGTCAACATCAGTTTTTGGTATACCACGGCCGTTTCGTAAATTTTTGATCATACAGGAGAGTAACTTTTCATCGATCAAGCATTTGAGCATATTATACCAGATCCCATGTCTGGTATCCAAATGACATCCTTGATTTGCAGGCTATGCAAAGCATGTTTTGGATAATTTGCAACGAGATCTGGTATTATACCAAATCCAGCATCATTTGAATACTCAAATCGGAGCAAGATACCATCGAATGTGTTTAGCCAAAATAAAAATCCATGATTTTTGTTAATGACTCTTCTAGGCCAATTTTTGGTGTCCATCCCAACAATTTTTGCGCTTTTTGAATGGCAGGAACCCGCCGAGAAATGTCCTGGTATGAACTACCGTAATATTCTCGTGAATCCACACTGTGTATCACTACTCTTGCTGCAAAGTCTGCCAGCTTTTTGTATGCTTTTGCCATATCCACTACTTTATGGGCCAATTCCTTGATACTGAATAAATTACTAGGATTGCCGACGTTAAATATTCGCTGCTCGGCGCACCCATCTCTGTTCTCAATCATACGCTCGATGGCGTCTATGCCGTCGGCGATGTCGATGAAGCAGCGCATTTGATTGCCACCATCCACAAGATTAATGTCTTTTTTGTGATAGATGTTGCTCAAAAATTGCGTTATCACTCTGGAGCTTCCGTAGGACGCATTGAAAATATCGTCCAGGCGGGGTCCAATAAAATTAAATGGACGAAACAGTGTGTATGACAAATTATCACGTATTCCATGGGCGTAAATTACTCGATCCAACAGCTGCTTCGATGCCGAATAAATCCACCTTTGTTTTTGAATGGGACCAGTAACACAATTGGACATTTCTTCGTCAAACTCATCATCCGGACACATGCCGTACACTTCCGATGTCGAAGGAAATATTATGCGCTTCCGATGTTTTACCGCCAATTTTACGATGGCAAGATTTGCCTCGAAATCAAGCTTAAAAACCGCCAAAGGATTCTGCACATAGGTGGAAGGATTTGCAATGGCAGCCAACGGTAACACAACATCGCTTTGTGCTAGTTTTTTTTCCACAAAGCTCATTGACGCCAATATATCAACTTTCGAAAAATCAAAATTTTCGTCAGCTAACAGGTGATTGATTTTGTCGGCAACCACATCTAGAGCAAATATTTTCCAATTTCTATGATTTCTGAGGATGCATTCCGATAAATGGCTACCAATAAAACCTCCAGCTCCGATAATTAATATGTTCATTTTTCAGATGATCTCTCTTTTTCCAAAATACTGCGGATCACAAAGCTCGGGTGCTCACAGATGGCAAAGTACGCCCTGCCAATGTATTCTCCCAGCAATCCAATTCCAAAAATTATTACGCTGAGCAGCAGGAACAGAAACGCAAAGTGTAACCCATAGCCATGGTGATGCGAAACGATCTTCTTAAACAACTCAACGCAGAAATATACACCGCTAATCGAAGAAATAATCATTCCAAGCAGCGTAAACAACTGCAGTGGCAGCAGCGAAAAACCAGTTAGCAAATCGAAGGTAATCCTTATGAGCTTATAGAGGTTGTATTTGGAATTTCCTGCGCTCCTTTCCTCATGGGAAACCGGTATGTCTATGGGATTGCCTGCGAATTTTTGAGCCAACGCCGTGATAAAAGTTGATGTTTCTCGAGTCTTTATGACTTCGTTAATTATATATCTGCGATATGCCCGCAGCATGCAGCCATGGTCCTTCATGGAAATACCGGTGGCTCTTTCCCGGATAAAATTTATTATCTTGGATGCATAGGTTCGAAAAAAACTGTCCTGCCGCCTGGCGCGATACCCACCAACTAGGTCATATCCCTCATCAATCTTTTCCAGGAGATGTGGTATTTCTTCCGGAAGATTTTGTAAATCCGCATCCAATGTCACAACCACATCTCCGCGCACATGCTCAAATCCAGCCAAAATTGCCACATACTGACCATAATTGCCGTTAAATGTTATGATGCGCAGTACATCGGACCTCCGGAGAAACAATTCCTGTAACATTTGGGGAGTTTGGTCTTTGCTGCCGTCGTCAATGATGATAACTTCGTACTTCTTTTTCAGGGAATCCATGGTCTTGAACAAACGATCACAGAGAATATTGATATTTTCCTGCTCATTGAAAACCGGAATTACAATCGATATAAATTGCGTTTTTTTATGAGAATCGCACAATTGCAGCCTACTCCCAAGCAGTGGTATTTGCTCTTTTGCTGGGCTGGCCTGCGCTTTTGTTACTTTCATTCTAGCCATTTTTATTTCCATAGAAGAATCGTCTCACGGTTTCTATGACATAATCCTGGGCATCTTCCGTAAGTGATGTGTGCAGCGGAATGGACACTATCCTTTTTCCAACATACTCGGCATGAGGGAAATCTCCCTCCGTATACCCAAATGTTCTGCGGTAGTAAGTGAACAGATGAACCGGCGCGTAATAGGGAGTTACACCAATGGAACTATTTTTCATGAACTCCATGAATGTCTCTCTTTGGGTCCAGTCCAGGACGCACAGAGGAAACAAATGCCCAGAATGAACAAAACTGTAGTCCGGAACACTTTGCATGTGGACATGATCAAACATGTCAGCAAACGCCAGGCGATATCGATCTGCCAATTTTCTGCGACGCTCGTTCATAGCATCAACCGCATCCAACTGGTGCACACCGATGGCTGACTGAAGATCAGACATGTTACTTTTGAAGCCTGGACAAACCACGTCATAGAACCCGCTGGATTTCGCCGAAAATCTATCCCATATGGACCTGTCAATGCCGTGGAATCGCTGTAATTCTAGAATCTTTTGCTCATTTTTTGCGCCAGAATCCAGCACAACGCATCCGCCTTCGGCGGACGTCATATTCTTTATGGGATGAAAGCTGAATACCTGAATATCTCCGAAAGATCCTATTTTTTGATTTTTATAGCAGGATCCGGTAGCATGTGCAGCATCCTCTATGACACGCAAATTCCTTCTGGCAGCTATATCAAAAATGGGATCCATATCCACCGGGAGACCAGCGTAGTGTACCGGCATGATGGCCTTTGTTTTGGAGGTACAGGCTACTTCTACCTTGCTGGGATCGATGTTAATAGTCCCCGGATCAATATCTACAAACACCGGCCTTGCACCCAACATTGCTATGACGTTCGCCGTTGCCGCAAATGTCATGGGGGTTGTGATAACTTCATCTCCGCTTCCAACTCCGACTGCCATCAGTGCAGCGTGTAGCCCTGCCGTTGCCGAAGAAAAGCACATCACTGTTCTACCACCAAAGTATTCGGACAATTTTTTTTCGAATTCCCTGGTAACCGGACCGGTAGCGATCCATCCGGACTTTAGTACCCGGACAACTTCTTCTATGGTATCATCATCGATTAACGGCTTTGCCATTGCTATGAATTCATCAACTTTTTGCAATGCACACCACCCCAATCATAATCAGTATGATACCGACGATCCTGCTTACGCTAACATTTTCTGCAAAGAAAATCCATCCACCAACAGCCACAGCCATAAATGTAAGAGCCGTATTGAATGGATAAAGAAAGCTAATGTCAAACTGAGACAAAAGATATAACCACATCGACAGCGCCACTGCAAAACCAATTGTTCCGCCCAGGATGTGCCAGTTAGTAATAACGGATAGCAACAACGCCAGCAACGGCTGATCAAAATTTAAGCGAGATACACCGCTTTTAAGTAGCAGCTGCGATGAACTGACAAGAATTATCTGAATAAAAATAAGGAAAATATGTAGATAATTCATACAACGCATCCACGCGGTTATTTGTTTGTAATCAACGCAAAATGCTTATCAAAATGAATGAGTTTGTGCCTGTTACTCCTGGACACAAACAGCTTATTATACTCTTGCCGCGGGGATAGCAAAAAGATTCTATTGCTGCCGGAATTCCACAATTTCCAAAATTCATCATCGCCCATCATGTGGTACGGGCTCAATGTGCCGTCCCTTTTTGCAGCTTCCATGCCAAATTGCAGTTCACCAACAAAATCAACTACCCCTACCGTGGATTGGAGATATACGGGAAAATCCTGGTAGTACTTTTTGTAACAAAAAACAAGGTCATCTTTCGTTCTATTCCAATTAACCAATTGAGCAAATTGCTTTGTGGACGGTTTTTTTACATCCTGATAGAGCACGGCTCCCTTATTCAGCAATCCCATTATGTTTGCCGCCAACAGTACCTGCAACCATGTGGCATGTCTAATACTAACCTTTCTAATCATCGCAGATACTTGCACGATCACCATCATAGCCATGGACGCAAATATCATATAAACCAGAAGCGATGCATCTTCATTTTGCAAAATATCAGTGATTTTGTGCTTTTCCATAAAAAACACAAGACCAACAATCGCAAATAAAAACATATTCAGCAGTGCTCCGTGCCTAAAATTACGAAAGGTAGTTACCGGATTGGAATTTTCCAGTGAGCAGGCCGTCAGAAACGCAATGGGAGGAATAATCGGCAAAATATACGGAACTAGCTTGGAGTTTGAGAAAGAAAAAAATACAAAAATTGTGAATATCCACACCAGGAAAAACACCTGCTCTGCTGCGAAATAATTATCAGAAACTTTAGCAACACATGTATTATTGGCGTCATTTTGCCGTTTCTTCGCCACCGGAGCGGTCATTGCTTTTGCAATGGAATTTTTGATGGCAACCATGGCGAAGCCAGTCCACGGGAACAAACCTACCAGCACAATTGGCAGAAAAAACCACCATGGCTGGTAGCGATTATGAACTTTTGTTGTGTAGCGAGTAAAATGCTCGAAAATAAAATAAAAATCGAAAAAATCGTTATTATGCTGCATTATCAGTAAATGCCACGGTAAAAAAATGGCTAAAAATACCAGTAGACCAGGCACATAGAATAGCTGCCTCAGCCTATGCCAGCCGTTGGTTAATATTATCCACAGCAATGCAACCATTCCCGGCAAAGCAGCGCCGATCAATCCCTTGGTGAGGCAGGCCAGAGCAGCTAGAGCGTACATCGCTACGATGAGTGATTTGGAAACCGCCGAAGACGAAGTGGCGTTATCGAATTTTGTTGGTGGTTTCACGAAGGCTAAATAAAAGCACCACAGAGATCCACACATAAAAACAGACAACGCAAGATCGAGGATAATCAATCGACTATGGGCATAGTACAGCAGAGTTGTAGCTAAAATTCCAGCGGCCATTAGCCCGGTCGATTTGGAATAGCGGGCAATGCCAATTCCAAATAGAACTAGGCATCCGAGAACAGCAAAAATCGCCAGCCACAGTCTCATGGATATTTCATTGATGCCAAAAGCATGAATGGATAACGCCTGCAACCAATAAAAAAGCACTGGTTTTTCAAAATACTTCAGGCCATTCAGGCGTGGGGTGATATAATCGCCGCTGGCCACCATCTCCCTTGGAATTTCCACATAACGCCCTTCATCGGGATCAGCAAAATTACGATTGCCTATTTCGTGACAAAAGAAAATAGAGAGCACCGTCAGAAGCAATAATGTCACCTTTAGGTGGTCAATATCTTTAAAAAAACCAACCAAATGGTTACTTTGCTTTGTCTTTACCTGAGAAGGGGAAATTTCATTATTTTTCATCGAAATCCGACCAAAAAACCAAAAGGAACAAAAATGGAGCGGGTGAAGGGAATCGGACCCTCGTCCCAAGCTTGGGAAGCTTATGCTCTACCATTGAGCTACACCCGCAAGCGAATTTTTCAAAACATTCGCCGATAACTATACATAAACTGTTTTAAAAATGCGTTTGCAATGTCGCATTTTCGCTCAAATATTAGCCTGATCATTGCGCTAACAAATGCACTTTCAAAGCAGGTCATGTATACAGTACTATGTCGCAATTGACAGCAACCCTGGAGGCCAGGACCGGAATTGAACCGACGTACAAGGATTTGCAGTCCTCTGCATAACCACTCTGCCACCTGGCCTTTTATACCCTGTTTCATGGCCTAATTGTTGCCAACATCTTCGATGAGCATACCAAAAGCCAGGTTAACCTAGGGACCTGGCAGTCTGGTTTTATAAATTGCCCATAATCGACACTGCAAAAAGCTGGCGCAGAAACAATTCTCGTATATATTTATACGCATTGGATGCTAAGGTCAACATGTGCCTAGGGATGGATTGTCCTGCAATGGCTACGCAGAGCCCGCAAGCTGCTGAATAATTCAAACTCGGATGGTATAGATAAATTACTTTGAAAATGCGAATTTCGTGTAAACAGGTATAGAAACTGCAATGATTAACAGAACGAACTTTCAAAGTAATTTATCTATATCTTTGCAAAGAGCAGTTTCCCAAAATAATCAGGATTTTTAGAAGAATTTTTCTAGGCCAAGGGGATGATGTTATACCATTCCTCAGAATAAATTATCCGAAAGCTTTTCCGCATAGCCTGAACATGAGGCAACTCACCGCTTGCTGAGAGAAATTAATAATGGGGAATGGTATTAGATGTAGGGTGGTGGAAGGGATAGCTCCCCTATGATGGTTCCGAAGGACGCCCACGCAAGCAAGATTCATCCTACCCGCAGCGATCGGTCCAGTGCGGCAACCTGCAACAACCTAGTCTTGTATCTCAAATATTTCCCTAAACTCATTCCATTCACCGGCGCCTAGGCCACTGCTTTCCTGCGTGACATCATCACCTTTTATCATCCTACCAATAATTTTGATCCACTGGGGAGATATGGCAACGGATTCCTTTTGATAGCGTACGAATGCATCATAGCTGAATGGGACCCAACATTTAACAATGTTAAGTATTTCTTTGGCATAGCACCTAATTTCGTATTGTGCATGCGAACCGGCTCGCAATTTCAGAAAATGAAACAGGTTGTGCAGATTGATTTTCCAGTACATTTCCGTATACACATTAACTGGCAAAACTGTGCGGGCCAATTCTCGTGCAAGGGATAAATTCTCCAGCATGTGCATGTAATTTTCGTAGGCCTCTGCGCTGGATTCGGATAATATCTTGATTATTTCTTCGGCTTGTGCCGTATCAAGAGCGGCATCCGATCGCCCTTGCTTATTGGTTTTGGATTGCTTGGCTAATTTTTCCATTTCGGGAATATAAAACTCATTGCTGAGTATGGAATATCTTGCCGAATACTCATTGATGCTGGCTGTACGATGCCTAACCCAATGGCGCATCACAAAAATTGGGAGCTTTATGTGCAATTTTATTTCGCACATTTCAAAGGGAGTAGTATGGCTATGGCGCATAAGATAATTTATTAGCCCACGATCTTCGCTAATCTTTTTGGTACCAGCGCCGTAGGAAACACGGGCAGCCTGGACAATGGATGCATCAGTTCCCATGTAATCTATAACTCTAATGAATCCGTGATCCAGAACTGAAATTTGTTTTTGTAAAACTTTCTCTAGACCAGGAGATGTTATGCGGTGAGTATCAAACTTCGGCAATTCCACGGCATCGTTTACAGCCTCTGGTTTCCTAATTTCTTGATCCTTAGAACATTTCGCCAATGCAGACATGATATGCTCCATGATTTGCCAGGATTTTCCAATCGCCCTCAAATGGGGCTCCCAAAATATACATTAGCAGATGGCAGAAATCCAGTAAGTTTTTCTGGACGTAATAAGGCAAAAAAATCGAAAAGTTATCTCTCCAACAATGATATACGGTCCTGTTGCGAACGGAGTAAAGAATTGCTAAAAGAATAGGCAAGTCATAATACTAGAAGTTGTGGAGATGAATCAGTTGGAAATGCTAAGTCTGGAAGGACTGGTGTCGCCGCAGCTTATGCATGAACTATTTTGAAAGCGCATTCGCTAGCGCAATGGTGGCCTGTCTGATATTTGAGCAAAAAACGTGACATTGCAAACGTACTTTCAAAACAGTTTATCTATACTACCTGAAAAACACCCAAAAATTACAGGCCTGAATGCGAAAATTCTATTCAAAATATACAACTCTTCCCAATTTTTTTTGGATACTTGAAAAAACACACAAAAATTCTGAGTTATGCTGCGGTCTCGTATTGTATTAATGCGAAAAAATGGTACCATACCGACGTTTTGGTTCATCGCCATTGTAGTGGTATTGTTCCTCTGCCTCGGGTGTTAGTTTCGGGAGCAAAGGCTAGGGGTTCCTGGTAGTAAGCGGGTGTAGCTCAGTGGTAGAGTACAACCTTGCCAAGGTTGGTGTCGAGGGTTCGAATCCCTTCGCCCGCTCCAGAAGCGTCAAAGCAGTTGTGCGCTCGGAACGGTGCTGCGTGGATAGAGGCGGTAAAGATGCCGGTGGTGAAGCAAGCTTTGTAAATTTGATAGAATTGAACATGAAAATAATAATCGCCAACTGGAAAATGAACGGAAATGTTGGTTTTGTTAAATTATTCATTGAAAAAATTAATCAGGTCAGTACCAATAATCGAATTATTGTTTGTCCTCCAGTTTCCCTCGTCAGTTTTTTTGGTAATTTTCGGTATCATGTGGGAGCGCAAAATTGTTTTTCCCGGATAGCAGGGGCATTTACCGGAGAAAATAGTCCTCAATTACTGAAGGAATTGGGATGTAGCTATGTGTTATTGGGACATTCTGAGCGTAGAGCTATTTTTGCTGAATCCGACGATTTTGTCTACGAAAAGTGGTTGGCTGCCGTTGAACAAAACTTGATGCCCATCGTTTGTGTAGGAGAAAATCTGCAAGATCGTACCAGGAGCAGTGAAATATTGACGCGGCAATTAAGCCGCTATCAACAAAAGGATTTGCACAACACAATTTTTGCCTACGAGCCGGTATGGAGCATCGGTACCGCTAAGATTCCATCGGCTCAGGAAATTTCTACTACCGTAGCTTTTATGGCTGATATGCTGGCACATTCCATTAATTACAACATCGTCTACGGCGGATCTGTTAACGCCGCCAACGCAGAAACAATACTGGCTTGTCCAGGAGTGGATGGAATCTTGGTTGGAGGAGCTAGCTTGGACATAGATGAGTTTAGGTCAGTGATCGAGAATTGCAATGTGGAACTGCTGGAAACTGATCAAAAAATACCATCCCGAACCAGGAACTCCTGAAACACAGATTGTGAAAATTTGGATTTTTTCTGTTTTCGACAGTCCCGCATTGGCTATACTCAATCACAGTGAGATTTCGGACGAAAAATCCTGTAATCACAATAAAGACTCACCAATAAAATCCAATTTCCTACGGTGATTGAGTATATACCCAATCACAGTGAGATTTCAGATGAAAAATGCTGCAATCACAATAAAGATTAACCAATAAAATCCAATTTCTTACGGTGATTGGGTATATGCATAAACTGTTTTGAAGGTGCGTTTATAATGCAGCATTTTCATTCAAATATCAGGCTGTTCATTGCGCTAACGAATGTACTTTCAAAGCAGATCATGTATAACATCTATGATTTTTTGGTCATCGGAACCAAATTTCGGAAAAAACTTTCGGTTTCTTCCAACACCAATTTCCTTAGCCCAATTAATCCTAGCAAATTGGGAATAGCCATAAGTCCCGTTACAATGTCAGCCACAGCAAAGATAGCATCGATCTTAAAAAATGGTCCAATGACCACGAAAAAAAGGAACAGCACGTTGTACGGCACGATGACTTTATCTCCCCAGAGATATTGGATGCATTTTTCTCCGTAGTAGTTCCAGCCAATGATGGTGGTAAAGGCGAAAAACAATATACCGATATTCACTATATAAGCTCCAACCCTGGGTATACCAATTCCAAATCCAAAGGCGTAGGCCGTTAGCATGGTGCCATCTATGGAGCATTGGGAGCTAAAAATACCGGTATCATTGCTGGTTATAATGAGCACCAATCCGGTCATGGTGCACACTACGATGGAGAAAAAAGCTCCGATCATGGAAACTAGCCCCTGCTTTACTGGTGAGTCTGTTTTTGCTGCGGCTGCCGCAATGGCAGCGCTGCCCAATCCTGATTCGTGAGAAAATATTCCTCTACTTATGCCCAATTGCGCAGCGATCAATGCTGTAACGCCAACACCACCGCCCAGAACGGCCATCGGAGAAAATGCTCCCACAACAATCGCATGCAGTGCCCGGGGGATGGTGTCCATTTTCATGATCATTACGATGATCGCAACGCCTATGTAAAACGCGCTCATCAGTGGTACAACCTTTTCTGACACATAGGATATGCGGTGAATGCCTCCAACCGTTACTATGGCCACCAATGCCCCTAACAAAATTGCCGTCAACCAGTGGGGAATGCTAAAAGATTGCGCCGCGGACGCCACTGCATTGGCCTGAGTCCAGGTACCGATACCAACCAATGCCACTGCAGTTCCACACATCGCAAACAGTCGAGCCAGCGTCCTATTTCCCAATCCCATTTCGATGTAGTACATGGGACCACCGGCTATTTTCCCGTCATCACTGACCTTCCGATATTTGATAGCCAAAAAACCCTCAGCATACTTGGCTGCCATGCCAAAAAAAGCAGCTACCCACATCCAAAACATTGCTCCTGGACCTCCGGTACTGATGGCCAATGCTACTCCGACGATATTTCCGATGCCTATGGTGGCAGATAAGGCGGTGCAGAGTGATCCAAAATGTGATATGTCACCGATGAACTTCGCGGTAGCTGTATCTTTCCCCATCAGGTACTGCACCGCCAGCCGTAGTCGAAAAATTTGCAGGAATTTCAGGCGAAAAGAAAAATACGCACTTACTCCAAGCAGGATAGCAATCAATGGAGCACTCCAAACCCAACGACTCACAGCAACTATGATTACTTCGATCGATTCCATGGTTCCAGCGTTTCTCCGTGCCATCTATTTCTACATTTTGCCGGATTCTTCTTGTTTTTGGGATGTATCATAGGATTATAGGATCACGGCAATCACTTTTAATGTATTTTTTCATAAACTGCAAACTTTTTTTAGTGTTGTATGAGAATTGCCCCCTAAGCATATATTAGATTTTTGATAGATGAGTAAACGAATGGAAAATTCGAGCAACAGAATTATAAAGACTCAACCAAGCAAGTTCCAGATTTCGTTATAGTGTGTTTATACCAGCATCTTCCGCAAAAGCTTCTGTGTAAGATGGATTTCCGTCGCTATAAACCAATCTTATGTTGTTGAATTTCGCGAGATTTTTCGCCAAAATTTTCTCAGAGTTTCCGCCGTGCTGTCTCCAACCTCACCTAAAATTGTTTCCTGCTGATAATCAGGATTGCTTTGTTTTTTTCTATAATATCTTCTGGCGTAGCTTTCAATGGATATATTTTCTTCTTGTCGTCACACCAATAAAATCTAAACCCTTGTTTGATCAGGTTTTCTATTTCAGAGTACACATTAACGCTTTGGGATGATTCCTGTTGACTAAACATCATTATAATCGTAATATTTGGCGATTTTTTTATTATCTCGGATGCACCATCAATTATTTGAAATTCTTGCCCTGGTACGTCGATCAGCAGCAGGTCAACTGGTTTTTTATTTATCTTCTCCATTGCACTATCTAGCGCAATACAGTTAACACTAATGGGCCTAGATTGTTCCACCGAACCGTTCTTAGTCTTTGCAAGATGGAAAACATCCTCAATATCACAGACACCTTGCTTATTAGAAACGGCAACATTGTGTAGTACTACGGTGTTTTCCAGATCATTTAGCATTACAGACTTTTTTAAAAAAGAGAATATATGCGCATTTGGCTCAAAGGCGTATAACTTGCCGTTTCCCCTTAGTCTATTTCCCAACGTAATGGAGTTGTAGCCAAAGTACGAGCCAACTTCTATGACAACATCGCCATTTCTACAAAGAAAATCTGAAATTTTTGCAAAATCGGATTTTATATTGCCAAAAAACCTCAGTTGATTTGCCATAAATGGATCATTTTTTTTAACTATGATGGGCAGCTTGCTATTGGTGGTGGTAATCACCATATCATTATTCAATGATACTTCACCACGGAACATAGGAATTATATCAAATAGATATTTTGATTTTTCCAAAAAGAAAACACATACAAAAAGTATGCAGGAAACTATGATAGCCACCAATACGATGTTATTCTTCTTTGAAAGATTTTCACCTGTTTCCACTTTTACGGATCCCCGACTTTACTTCAGGGACCAGAATAAGTAGTAAAACGTTATAAAATAGTAAAGATATAAAATAATTCACAAAATAATTACAAATTCTTCAAACACCAACTCATTTGTTAAGAAAACTGTTTACTTTTTCATAGGAAACGCACCACCTCCGTAGCCGCCAATAGCAGATTAGAGTGCTCGTCCAATTTACTTCGGTTGTTTTGAACAATTTTTATTCTAATTCCATAATAACCAACACCACTGCAACAATCGCCATAACAAAAAGCAAGACGAAAATGCTGCAGCAAAAATTCGATGATTTATCATGGAAACATGAAAGCACAAGATTACCTATCCGACATAGGGGATAATTCTTTCCACATCTAATCATATTTTCGTAGCGAAGATCAGCGGTTTCTGACCGTTGCAGATGGTGATCGATTGATCCATCGTTAGCACCAGCCATGATGATGTATCTGAATTGATCAACAATTTTCTTCGAATCGAGGCCAAGAAATTTTGCATAACTTCCCATGAACCCAACCGCATACACCAGCTCCGGCAATTTATCGTAATCGCCATCCTCCAGGGCTTGAATATATGTAACTTGAATCTTCAACTCTCTAGATACGTCCTCCAGAGTTAACTGTCGCGCCTTCCTTTCTGCTTTCAGTTGTGCAAAAAAAACATCTCTATCCAATTGTGAGATTACCCCAACCAATGATACACTTCGGATACACAAATGCCAAAAAAAACACAATACATTTATTATATTGTATAGTCGCACACTTTTTTGATACCATCAAGGCGTTTTTGCGGAAATGGATGGTCGCTGGGTTTTAGGCCTGGAGGAAAGTCCGGACTCCATGGAGGAGAGTGCCAGATAACGTCTGGCGATATTACTGTCGCACCAGCGTAAGTTGTTATGTTCTTCGGATAGTACGTTGCGCATTGGTGATCCGGTAATGTTAGGGAAAGTGCAACAGAAAATATACCGCCCTCGGGTAAGGGTGAAATGGCGAGGTAAAAGCTCACCGCGCAGTTGGTAACAACAACGGCAAGGCAAACCCCACTTGGAGCAAGATCAAATAGGAATAACGTTAATGTCCTCCACATATAGGTTATTCGGGTAGGTCGCTTGATGTTTGCGGTGACGCAAATACCAGATGAATGACCATCGGGATGCATTTTTGCGTTTTACAGAATCCGGCTTATAGTTTCCGCAGAAACGGTAGTAATTGTTGTGGAGAGCGTATGGCAGTTCAATCGAAGCACCTGAGTAAACTGGAGCCGTGGCAGGATCCCAAAACAAAGCCCTATGTGGTTACCAAAAATTTAACAAAATCCTTTGATGGCCGCGTTGCCGTGAATGATGTATCCCTCTCCATATACAAAGGCGAGTTGTTTTCGCTGTTGGGACGGTCAGGCTGCGGGAAATCTACTTTACTGCGCATGTTGGCGGGATTTGAATCTCCCACATCCGGAAGAATTTTTATAGATGGCACCGACATGACCGATACTCCGGCCTATAAACGTCCAGTCAGCATGGTGTTTCAGTCCTATGCTCTCTTTCCCCATATGACAGTGGAGCAAAATATAGCATTTGGATTAATTCAGGAAGGTATGCAGAAAAATGAGATCAAAGACCGCGTTAGCGCCTATCTGGAATTGGTGCAGATGGTCGGCTACGAAAAGCGCAGGCCATATCAGCTTTCAGGCGGAGAAAAACAAAGGGTTGCCCTGGCCAGAAGCTTGATAAAGCAGCCAAAGCTGATTCTGTTAGATGAGCCCCTGGCCGCTTTGGATAAAAAATTGCGGGAACGAACTCAGCTGGAATTGGTTAATATTCAGGAAAAAGTTGGCATTACATTTGTGATGGTATCCCACGATCAGGAGGAAACCATGACCATGTCAACTCGCATAGGGTTGATGAACGAGGGACGTATTTTGCAGGTAGGTGGTCCAACCGAGATTTACGAATATCCTAATTCTAAATATGTCGCAAATTTCATCGGTTCTGTAAATTTGTTTGACGGGATTTTAGTGGAAGAGCAATCCAATTGCGTCATAGTGAAATCAACTGCCATGGAAAAGCATTTGTACGTGAGTCATTCGGCCTCCGTTGCAGTGGGAGCTCAGATCAGTGTTGCCATAAGGCCAGAGAAAGTAATGCTAACATTAACTCAGCCCAAGGGCGAATATAATTGGACCAGTGGCGTAGTTGAGGATATCGTCTATTTGGGAGACGTTTCCATCTATCATGTTAGGTTGCAGTCCGGCATGTTGGTTTTTTCCACCGTAACAAATTTGGTAAGAATTGCCGAACGCCCTATTCAGTGGGATGATAAGGTCTTTTTGTATTGGAAGCCAGAAAACGGGATCGTACTGGCAATATAAGCATTTGACGATTGGCAACAAAATTATTAATCTATTGTTCTAGCTGTAATCATCTGCTGTGCTCTTCTTCTTGTATGAAAAGACAGCGGATACTATGACACCCACAGATAAAACAGTCATTAAAATTGCAGCTAGAGCGTTAATTTCTGGTGAAATACCAAATCGTAGACTGGAAAACACCACCATTGGCAGTGTTGTTGCACCTGGCCCTGCCACGAAACTTGCAATAACAACATCATCTAGAGAAAGAGCAAAGGCCAACAGCCAGCCATTAACTATTGCAGGAAATATAATAGGCAAGGTTATGACGAAAAATACTTTGATCGGAGAAGCTCCAAGGTCCAATGCTGCTTCTTCAAGAGATCTATCAAAGTCCTGCAATCTTGCCTGGATCAGCATAGTTACGTACGATAATGTCAGAGTTATGTGCGCAATAACTACACGCGTTGATCCTCTCCCCGTTGGCCATTCAAAAAATTTTTCCATACCTATAAATAGCATTAGCAACGATAAGCCCATTACCACTTCTGGCATCACCAGCGGGGCAGTAATTGCTCCTACAAATACAGTTTTACCCCGAAATCGCCTAAATCTTGTTATCACTATTGCGGCTATTGTGCCAAGTATTGTGGAAATAGTCGCGGAAATGCTCGCAACTTTCAGACTCGTTAGGGTTGCCCGCAATATAATTGGGTTGGATATCAAAGCCTTGTACCATTTCATAGAAAAGCCAGACCACGTACTCACAAAACGCGACTCATTGAACGAGTATATCACTACTAAAAATAGCGGCAGATAGAGGAATAAATATCCGAAAAACAAAACGACATTCGACCACCTAACTCGCATTTTGATTGTCTTTCATTAAAAATCTGATTTCTTTTCTTCTCTGACTCATCATGACGGGAAATACAATGGCCGTTAGCAATAGTATAGATAACGCAGCTGCTGTCGGCCATGACAAATTCCAGAAGAATTCATTCCAAACCAATCGGCCTATGGTAAGGGTTTGGGCTCCCCCAAGCAACTCCGGAATGACAAATTCACCTATGGCAGGCACAAATACCAATATTGATCCCGCGTATATTCCCGGAGTAGTCAAAGGGACAACTATAGAAAAGAAAGTCTTTGGAGGTGTACTTCCCAAATCGTAAGCTGCTTCTATGATGGAATAATCTATTTTCTCTACGGCATTGTAAAGTGGAAAAATCATGAACGGTAGATAAGCATATATAATACCCAAGCAGGCGGCGTAGGAATTGTTTATCAGCGGCAACGGGACCTCTATGAGCTGATATTTCATGAGTATATTGTTTATGAGTCCACTGGGACTTAGTAGCATTATCCAGGCATAGACCCGAATAAGAAAAGATGTCCAAAATGGTAGCACAATTAGCATAAGCAATATGTTGCGCACTTTCTCCGAAGATCTCGCAATCGCCAATGCCATCGGAAACCCAACAACCAAACAGCATAGAGTGGAGGCTGCAGCTATGATCAGCGATGTAACAAATCCTCGCAGGTACATTTCATTAGTAAAAAGCATGAGATAATTGCCAAGATTCAATCTGATCTGCAGTATCCAATCACTGACCCAATCGATGAGATCAGAATACGGAGGAGAGGCCACGATGCCTTCGGCTAAGCTAATTTTCAACAAAATAAAGCATGGAAATATGAAAAATAAAAGAACCCACAGTGAAGGAAGGACCAGCAGCAGTCGTTTTCCTGTTATATTTTTCACAAAATTGTGAACCCAGCCAATGGCTATTTCTTCAAATCGGTATATCATGCACAAAACTTACAAAAATCGTAAAGTTAAAAACAACAATGAAGGAAAAGACAGCACCAACTACTATTACTTTCAGCACATTCACATTACATGAATAGCGCCAATCATACCAGACCCGAGATCGTAAATCACTGGCTCCACACACGAAAAAACGGATTGCAACGTAGGGGCGAAGATTACCGAAACAAAGCGTCAGATTCCAAAAAATCATTCCTCTATAATATAGGACCACGCACCTAGCAACAGGCTAGTTGAAGAACATTGCTCATGAGATAGGACACCGTCATTGGACCAACCCCGTTGGGAACCGGAGTAATAGCTCCGGCAATGGCAAAAACTTCTTCAAAATTGACATCGCCAACTATTTTCTTTACGCCATTTTCCTCGATGCGATTGATGCCAACATCTATGACTGTCGTTCCAGGTTTTATGAAGGACCGCTTTACAAACATTGGACTGCCAACGGCACTTACAAGGATATCTGCAGTTTTGCAAATTTCTGGTAAATTCTTGGAATATGAATGAAGTAAGGTCACAGTGCAATTGGCATTCAGCAGTAATTGGGACAATGGCCTACCTACGATGGAAGATCTTCCCAGCACCACGGCCTGGAGTCCGGCAATACTTTTATGCACTGAATATACAAGATGCAGGACTCCCTGGGGAGTACAGGGAACAATTCCTGGTTCACCTGAAAACAGCCGCCCCTGGTTGATGGTTGTCAATCCATCCACATCTTTGTCTGGACGAATTAAATTCACCAACTCCCGGAATATCATTCTCCGTGGAAGTGGAGACTGTAGCAGTATTCCGTGAACACTCGCATCTGCATTGAGCTTTTGGATCAGAGATGCCAATTCTTCCTGTGTTACGTCCGGCGAATACTTGTACACTTCGGATAGAATTCCCAGGGATTTCGTCATAGCCATTTTTTTCGCTACATATATTTCGCTTGACGGGTCGTCGCTGGCATTTATCATGGCTATTTTAGGAAATATTCCCCTACGCTTCACTTCCTTCACCTTGGAGGCAAGGTCTTGACAAAAATCGTTGGCTATTTCTTTCCCATTTATTAACTGCGCCATAGCAAATTAGCCCAAATCAATCTATCAACTAACCACGGAATTTGTTTAGCATCCACAACGCTATAGTATGCAAAATCTAGCCAGAATGCGGGCAATTACCAATTCAACGAAAACCAAGCAGGTAACTAGCACCAACGGTGCTATATCAAAGGAAGGACTAACTGCCTTTAATCTTCTTCGGATGGGATTGAGTATAAAATTCGATATTTTAGACAACGCATCAATTATATAATAAATTAGCTTATTATTGGTACTCAAAATATCAGCCACAACTAGCCACCCCAGCAGAACAGAAACCAAAACGACTCCTGTTGTAAAATTAACCAACATCTTTAGGACTATCAGAAAAGGAACCAAGACTATATCCATAGGAAACTCCTTAATACCAAAAAAAACGTCAGGAGATACATCCATCGGCAGAATCTACTTTATCGCAAGATATTTGATTTATCCTTAATTGAGCAGATTCCAGTATCACATCGCAATGCTTCCTAAGCGCAATGCCTCGTTCATAGAGATTTACAGACTCTTTCAGCGAAGATTTGCCCATTTCCAGCTGGGCTACGATTTCTTCTAGTTCTTTCAGAGCAGTCTCAAATTCCATCGCTTCAATGTCACTTTTGTCCGACGATTCTGCCATGATTCCCTCGTATCCTACCATTTACCGAAAACGCACCAACCCGACACCGGCCATTAACAATTCCGCTGTCTTCAAACCCCAAAGCAGCCGTAGTATACAGCTCCAAGGCATGGAAATAAATGTTTTTGTGCAATATTTTATTCAAACGCAATTTTTTTCACCGAAGGCTAGCGATCTAATCTAGAAAAACAAAGAAAAATGCAAGTGGCTCAGTTTCTATACTGCTGTTTCCCACAAAATTCACACGATTTTGACGGATAATGGCCAGCAATTCGCGAAGTTCCCCATCAGAAATATGCTCTGCCGCGTTTTTCGGCAGAGCCTGCCGAGAACATAACCGAACATCGACGGACGCGGCCGGCTCATCCCTGGACCAACGGACAGGTCGAAAGGATGAATAAAAAAACCATCAAAGAGGAGAGCTGCGATAAAGCGCTATTACTAAGCTTCGAGCATCTGCATGCACACCGGCAAACATTCATACATGTCTAGAGCTTCGCTAAACGATTAAAAACTCGAAATGGTATGATTCCGGAGGAACTCATCATCAATTCTTGGAAAAATAATTCCTATTCTTGCATAAAATGAATCCAAACCTTTCCAACATTGGTCCGTGCAGCTAGGCCTTTGCACCGTCGATGAATGCCTCATGTTTCCCAATGTCACCGTCGGCAGAACCCTCATCCGAGGTTACACCTTCGCCACCGTCAACGGCAGTATGCGACACGTCTTTTATGGTATACCCACGTCCCCAGATGGTCTCTATGTAGCACTCTCCATTTAGTGCTTCCATGAGTTTTTTTCTTAACTTACAAACAAATACATCGATAATTTTGAGCTCTGGTTCGTCCATGCCTCCGTAGAGGTGATTCAGGAACATATCCTTAGTTAGGGTAGCGCCTTTTCTTAAACACAACAATTCCAGGATAGCGTATTCTTTGCCGGTTAGGTGCAAAATTTTACCATCCACATCTACGCGGCGACTTTGCAAATTTACCAGCATTCTACCAATCCTTATGCAAGATTCGGCATGTCCCTTTGATCTTCTCACCACCGACCGTATGCGGGATACCAATTCTTTCCCGTCGAAGGGTTTTGTCACATAATCGTCGGCTCCAATGTTTAGGCAGTTAATTTTATCTTTGCATTCGGACAATCCTGAAAGTACAATGACCGGAGTTTTTATATTGGCAGAGCGAAGTTTCTTAATGACCTCAACTCCATCTATATCCGGAAGCATCAGGTCCAGAATAATCCCGTCATAGTCATAGATTTTTCCTACCTCAAGCCCGTATTGCCCAAAGCTGGTGGAATCAACACTTAATCCTTCTTTTTTTAGAATAGTTTCTATACTTTTGGCCGTAGTAGAATCATCTTCAATCAGTAAAATTCTCACCTTACTACCTCCATATACATACCCATAAAACTTGCTACATTCAACAATCTATGATGCATGTTAATAAGAGTTTACTAAAAATTTATTAATATTCAAAATATAATCATTTATTTTAATAACTATTCACAATCGCTTCCAAACCAATCAGATTTAGCAAAATGAACGATGTCGAGAAACATAAGGTAGTGCGGCTTTT
The DNA here is from genome assembly GCA_031288225.1 of Holosporaceae bacterium. Lineage (GTDB taxonomy): Bacteria > Pseudomonadota > Alphaproteobacteria > UBA3830 > UBA3830 > BNWE01. The sequence continues at coordinate 27,381 of JAITRU010000028.1, forward strand.
AGCCTACCATATGTGTAGTTTTTCTCCAATTGTTGCATCATTTGATTGCCGGATTATATTTGACATAATTAATTGTTAAACAATAAGAATTGACATTTTTTTCTCCATGTGCGATTTTTTGATTTCCGGCACATAGGCTATGTTGTGCCATGGCAAATGCCACAGTTGATTTGGGCGTTAATTTTATGGAAAGCGGAGTTTTTTGTGCGCTACAGGATAAAGATTGAATACGATGGTACTCCATTCCACGGTTGGCAGCGCCAGGATGGAATGGACACTGTGCAGCAGCGGCTGGAAGAAGCAGCTTTTCCCTTCACCAAGGTCCCAGTTGTATTGCACGTATCCGGTCGTACCGATGCCGGAGTGCATGCACTGGGACAGATAGCGCACTTCGATTCTCCCGAGGATCTCAATTGTTTCCGGTTGCAGGAATGCATGAATGCCCATTTGAAAGATGTTCCAATTGGGATTTTGGAAATTGAAAAGGTATCTGACAAATTTCATGCCCGTCTAGGAGCCATTGAGAGATACTATTGCTATAAAATCCTTAACCGCAGAGCAAAAGCCTGCATTGATACCAGTAGAGTATGGTGGGTATCCTATCAGCTTGATACAGAAAAAATGCATACCGTAGCGCAGCATTTGATTGGAAAACACGATTTTTCTGCTTTTCGAGCGGCAGGATGCCAATCAAACTCGCCCATAAAAACTCTGAACAACATATCCATTACTAGAACCGGTGATTTGATCCTAGTGAATGTCGCAGCCAAATCATTTCTGTACCATCAGGTAAGGAATACCGTAGGGTCACTGGTATGGATCGGACGTGGGTATTGGTCTGAGCGAGATTTTCTGGATATCTTTGATGCCTGCGACCGTACCAGAGCTGGTCCCACTGCTCCGGCATGTGGCTTATATTTTATTGGTACAAAATACAGTGATGAATGACTCCGGAAACAATTTGCTTGCATGGGACCGTTGAAAGCTGACCAAAAAATGTCATCCTGAAGCAGTAATCACCCTGAAATACAGATTGTGAAAATTTGGGTTTTTCCCGTTTTCAACAGTCCAAACTATATTTCCTAGGGCTTCTAGGGCATTGATTGTTATGATTTTTCCTTTAGGATCAAGCTTTTTCAAAATCTCCGGGATCACAGTAATTTCATTGCTTTTGGAATGAACTTTCTCCTGCGCAAAAACCATACTGTTATGGCGGCACCACGCGCTTATACCAGATCCCATGTCTGGTATCCAAATGACATCCTTGATTTGCAGGCTATGCAAAGCATGTTTTGGATAATTTGCAACGAGATCTGGTATTATATACTCAATCACCGTAAGAAATTGGATTTTATTGGTGAGTCTTTATTGTGATTACAGCATTTTTTGTCTGAAATCTCACTATTCCCCACTGAGACAGCAGCAGCGTTTCCAGTGTAACATCGACGGCCACCAGGTAAAGCACAGTTCTTATACCAAATCCCATCATCGATTAACTATTGCCTGCCTGGCAGCGGCTGCCATAGAGCGTGTTCTAGAAGCCATTTGGACAATCCAAAATGAGATTTGGTATTATATCCTCATGTAGCAAAGAAACGTTGTCTGGAAACAGATTCAATGCCCAGAAAATCCACTCGGGCCATACAGCCAGCGGCATCGCAATTATTCCTCCGAAGACGATGGAAATCGTCCCGAAAATTTTGCGAGTTTTTTCAATGGATTCCAGGTCGCTGCGGCCGATCATATTGGCACATATGGCGGCAGCGCTTTTGTTGGCTCCTTCGCCGACGAAAAGGAAAAACGTGTAAATATTGATACCGATGTTGTAGACGGTGGCTGCGTCTTTCGATGAGTGGCTAACGGCGGTCTGTATCACATACCAAGCTACCATCGATATGCAACTGCTCAGCGAAAGTGGCATGCCGATTTTGAGACAATCCATAAATAATACCAGATCCCATGTCTGGTATCCAAATGACATCCTTGATTTGCAGGCTATGCAAAGCATGTTTTGGATAATTTGCAACGAGATCTGGTATAATTTTGCACTGAATTAGCGATTTTCGAAGGTTTTGTAGATTTTCCTATTTTTGCAGCAGAAAAACACCGCAGCCAAAATCGCAATCTGCACAAATTTCGCAATGACGGTGGCAATAGCTGCTCCGCCACAGCCCATGGCCGGGATGACATTCTCCACTCCGAATATAAGTATATATAGTCCAGCATGAGATTTGTTCCGGTACCAACGATTATGGAAAATGTTATGATTTTCGTTTTTCCCTGGCCAACGAAAAATGCAGCCAGAGCTACCTTCACTGGCTGTGTAAATGCGCAATACATTAATATCCGTTGATAAATCACGCCCTCCTCCAGATAATATTTGGGCAACATGTTGATGTGGTCCGAAAAATACGCGATTGGAAAAGAAATAACGCAGCTGATGAGAGCCATGTAATACC
>JAITRU010000008.1 GCA_031288225.1 Holosporaceae bacterium
TCAAATTTCAAGCGATATCTCAGGAAAACCATCGCTGCTTGCCCCTCCCTTTGGGACGCCATCGTCAACTTCTTCAAAATTCATATAAATTGTACCACTTTTAGGCCAGTATGGCTATATGTGCCTAGCGTATTCCCGTAGATCCATAACCACCATCGGCACGTCTTGTATCATCAAGGGACTCAACCACACAAAATGTCACCCTTTCATGTTTCTGCACAACCAGCTGAGCAATTCTGACTCCGCGCTCTAGAATAAAATCAACTTCTCCGAAATTAATGAGAAGCACCCCTAGCTCGCCGCGAAAATCGCTGTCAATGGTCCCCGGAGTATTCAAAACAGTTATGCCGTGGTGAAATGCCAAGCCGGATCTTGGCCTAATTTCTGCCTCATATCCATCCGGAAGAGCAATGGCAATGCCAGTTGGCACAACATATCTGGACATGGGTTTTAGGACTACAGCCGAATCAATTGCAGCTCTCAGATCCATTCCAGCACTTCCGGATGTCGCATAGCAAGGAAGATCCATCCCAACGCCATGCGGAAAAATTTTGATGGAAACTGTAAGCATCATTTTGGTGAAATACTAGAAATAGTTCCGGCAGCATATCGTTTGCATACGCTATCCACATATTCATCAATATTGTCGAAACTGATAGCCTCGGCATGTTGTACCTGAGTGATATCTATGCCGTCTATGATTACTCCGCTAATTTGCAACTGACCACCGGTACCATGGCATATGTTTAATTCGATCGGAATTATCTTCCCACTAGCGCTAATATCACCAATCAAACTATACTCCATAGAATCAGAAATTTTTGTGAATTTTTTGATGGAAAATGACGCCGTTTTATATTTTTTCAGGCTCGATTCGTATAGCTCAACAAGTTGTCTAATAAAACAAGCAACAAATTTCTCGAGCTTCGGGGAATCTTTTTTTAAAATATTGAATCCAGGCCCAAGTGCACGACTCAGCATCCCGTCAATATCAAAATTTTTCCTGACAACTTCCATGAGAACATTGACATTAACATTTGGTTCATTGATCGCTGCAAAAATTGCATTGAAAATATTTTTTGCAAACTTCTCAACCTCTTGTTCGTTTGCTACTTTATTAAACACCGCCGTATCAACGGCCGTTGCACAAGAAGCCCGAGGCTCCATGGCCATGATACAAAAAAAACCAGCAAAAATCACGCCGCGACAAACGAATATATGCATATCATCCCCACTACAGTAAAAATACCAAGACACACATCAACCACTACCATTAACCACAAACATGTTTACCGAAATTCATTGGTTCGTTTTATTGGAGGACGACTTACCAATGGCAACGCCCAGAATGTCTCCGAGACTCGCTCCACTATCAGATGATCCATATTCCTCCATTACGTGTTTCTCCTCAGCTATTTCCAGTGCCTTTATGGATAGAGTTACGTTATTGCCAGTCTTATCAATGGCAGTTATCTTGGCATCAACCTTTTCTCCAACTGCAAATCTATTCACCTGGCGATCCTGCCGGTCTTTTGCAAGATCTACCTTCTTGATGAAGCCATGTACTCCACCCGCAAGAGTCACAGCAATACCATCATCGCCTTTTACTTCAGACACTACGCAGGTAACAACAGCCCCTTTCTTCAGCTCAGGATAGGAGCCACTGCTGGCAGTCGGACTATCCATCAATTGCTTAATTCCCAGCGACACACGTCCCTTTTCTGGATCTACCTCCAGGACCTTTACCCTGACTACATCACCCTTTTTATACTTAGCTAATTCCGCTTCCTTTTGCTTATCCCAGGACAAATCATTCAGGTGCACCATGCCGTCAATGCTATCCACAACGTTGACGAAAATGCCAAAATCTGCTATATTGGATATGGTTCCTTCGAAAATGTGGCCAACGGGAAACGATTCGCAAATCCCACTCCAGGGATTGTCCTGCAGCTGCTTAATGCCGAGTCCCATTCGTCTTTTGGCCACATCAACGTCCAGCACAACAACTTCAAGATCCATGCCAGCGCTCGCAACTTTCATAGGAGAAACATTTTTCTTCCAGCTTATTTCCGAAATATAGACGAGTCCTTCGACTCCTTCTTTAATTTCAACGAAAATTCCATAATCTGTTACATTCGTTACCTTTCCCCTAATGCGGCTGCCAACGGGAAATTCCTTATCAACACCATCCCAGGGATCTGCTGTAAGTTGCTTCATGCCAAGCGATATGCGCTGTGTCTCTTTGCTGAATTTTATGATCTTTACCATGACTTTCTGGCCAGGAACTAAAACTTCGGACAGATGATTGGTCCTTTTCCAGGAAACGTCTGTGTTGTGCAACAGACCGTCTATACCTCCAATATCAACGAAGGCTCCATAATTCGTAATGTTTTTTACTACACCCTCAACGACCTGTCCCTCCTCCAGGGCAGCTACAACCTTCGCCCGTTCCTCGGCGTTGGCACCTTCTAAAATACCGCGACGAGACACTACTATATTTTCCCGCAATCGATCCATTTTTAGGATGATAAACGGCTGCGGAATACCAAGCAAAGGGGTAATATCCTTCATGTTTACCGGCCGTACATCCACCTGACTGCCGGGGAGAAACGCCATAGCCCCAACCAAATCCACTATAAATCCGCCCTTAACGCGGTTGTATATTGTACCCATAACACTGGTACCAGCGTTGTACGCCTTTTCAAGATCAAACCAAGCTGCTTCCCGCAGTGCTTTCTCTCTACTCAATACAATTTCACCGCTCTTGCTCTCATAGCGATCTATGTACACATCGATCTCATCACCAACTTTCGACTCCATTTTCTCAGCAGATGCCATAAATTCGCTGATCGCTATGCGTCCCTCTGATTTTAATCCCACATCAATTGTTACAAAATTATCGTCAATATCAACGATTTTTCCCTTTACAACTTTGCGCTCCAACGTTGATGCTTTACAAGCTTTCTCAAACAACTCGGCAAAACCAGCAACGTTACCGCCGGTTTCTACACCAACCGTACCGCCATTCATCCCCTGTGACATGTAAAAAGTACCTTATATTTTTATTCCACCAACACAGACCCTCTACTGAGCCCGCAACAAACGGCAGGAAACGCAACAACCCACACTGTTATCTGCTCAACGACTCCATAAAGTTACCAACCATCACCATACAGGCAAAAAACACTAACCCTGCCTTGCTTTAAATTTAGGATTAACCTTATTAATCACATAAATTCTTCCCTTGCGTTTTACAAGGCGACAACTCTTATGCCTAGACCGAATAGTCTTTAAAGAATTAACCACTTTCATGACCCTAATCTCCCTCTGCTATGACGTTTTACTGTGATTGCAAAAAAAAGTCAACTTAATTCGGAGAAACAAGCAGGGCCTTGGCATGAAAAATTTTAGGTTCAAGACTAGATTAGATTGATTTTCTGGCCAGATAAGCTAGGATATATCAATGAAAAATAAGTATATAAAATGTTCGCATATTTCGGAGGCTAAATTTCGTGATATTTT
>JAITRU010000009.1 GCA_031288225.1 Holosporaceae bacterium
TTGGGCCTCGTTTAAATCCCTGCAGGAGGTTTTCATGATTTCCTCGTAATCCTCCAGCGATATTTCCGTGTTTTTCAGATAATAGGCAGCGGCGCACACGTCCAGCGGCATGCGAGGAATGTTCGAAAGAAACTTTTTTAGACATTGCCCGCGAGGTGGGAGTGCATCAGTCCTCGATTTCTCGGGAAATTTCTCGGAATTCAGGAGAGGGAAGGTATGTCTTTAAAACTGCGGAAAAACAAGCGGTTAGGCGCCGACGCAGTGCCAGCCGGATTCCCAAGAAAATGAAGGGAGCGCTGGAAAGCCTTGTGCTGCAATGTCTAGAGCAGGATTGGAGTCCGGAGCAAATCTCAGGACGCCTCAAACTTGAGGGAATTTGCATCAGCCACGGAGCCATATATAATACCAAATCCATCATCGATTAGCTATTGCCCGCCTGGCAGCAGCTGCCATAGAGCGTGTTCTCGAAGCCGTTTGGACAATCTAATACCAGATCTCGTTGCAAATTATCCAAAACATGCTTTGCATAGCCTGCAAATCAAGGATGTCATTTGGATACCAGACATGGGATTTGGTATAAAATGAGATTTGGTATAAATATGTCCGAGAAAACAAATCGACGAGATGCTCTCTCCATCAGCATCTGCGCCCCGGCGGCAAAAAATATCCGAAGCACGGTGGGCGAAGCGCCGGAGCGTGCCGCATCCCGAATCGCGTTGGCATTGAGGAGCGTCCCGCCATCGTCGACGAAAAATTGCGCAGCGGCGACGGGGAGGGCGATACCGTCGTAAGCACTGGAAGTCGAGCACATTTGGTGACTTTGACGGAGCGCCGCTCAAAATTTTTGCTGGTGAAAAAAATCGAGAGAAAAAGCAAAGAAAATATCAACCGCGCCACCGTTTATACCAAATCTCATTTTAGATTGTCCAAACGGCTTCGAGAATACGCTCTATGGCAGCTGCTGCCAGGCGGGCAATAGCTAATCGATGATGGGATTTGGTATTATATATCGGAAATTTGCGAGTTTTTCGCCCATAAAAATCCAACTCTCCAGCATGATCGGGTATATAGCAATCCAACTCATCTTGATTTGGCATATAGCAATCCAAATTTTACAAATCCAGCATATTCCAACCGGGATTCTCAACATACCTCTTCACACTTTCCAGAAACTCAGAGGCTTTCTTTGTATCGGCTATTCTATGATCGTAGGATAGAGAAATATAGAGCATGGGTTTGATTTCAATGCCGCCATCCGTAGCCACCGGACGATCATGCATGCGGTGTACGCTGAGGGTGGCAACCTGAGGTGGAGTTAACAAATCCGTTCCCATTATGGAACCATAGACGCCGGCATTGACGACGGTGAATGTACCTCCGGATACTTCCTCAATGGATAAAGTGCCCTCAATTGCTCTGCGGGAAAGATTAATCATGATTTTTTCTATCTCGGCAATGGAAAGCTTATCCGCGTGCCTTATGACCGGAGCCGCAACACCTTCATTGCCACACGTGATGATGGATATGTCGAAATTGCTCTTGTATATGATGTTGTTGTCATAGATATGTGCATTGAAGATCCGGTATTTTTTCAGCGAAGAAATGCTGGCTACGATAAAAAACGGCGTAAATCCCAATCGGGTATTGTATTTTTTTGTAAATGCATCTCCGAAATTTTTTTCCAGCGATAATATCGATGACATATCAACTTCGTTGGAAACAGTGGAAATAACGGCCGCATCCAGGGATTCTTTCATTTTTGCATGGATACGCTGTTTCAAAATATCCAAAGGAACTGTTTCATCATTGGGAGAAGAAAAAAACTTAGGTTTATTCCAGTTATTTGCGTGGATTGCCGAATCTTCATCCAATGGTTGCCGTAGCAGATGTCGAGCAAATTCTTCCTGATTTGGCATGCCATTTTTCGGCAACCAAGCGTCCGCTGGCGCTGCGTCGGAAAGTTCAGTAGCCATTGCACCGTTACCACCGAATGCTCCACCACTGTCCCACCCTTCGTCTGCTTCGGTGCTAATTTTGCAAGCGTCAGCATGTTGGTCTCCGGGCTTTGTTGCCGATGATTTGTTGATGTGGATGTCGTCATCATCGCGCAATTCATCCTTTGGCGCAGAGGTGTGGCTGCTTTTACTGGGTTCAGCGCCCGCAAACCCATCGGCATAGGCAGAGCAGGACCGAAACTCTGTACCATTGCCGTTGGGAACTCCATTGCGGTGAAGATCATCCAATTGTGGCGATGGGTCAGATCCATTTGAAGCACCATCGCATTTCTGCGGGGTAGTTGATGCTTGCGCACAAAGACACGAATTGTTCTCTGCTGGATGAGTCGTGGAGGCATATTCTTCGGTGCCATTCACATTGATGAATGCCCAAAAATCATCCTTGACGACTTCGGAATATGACTTAGCTGGGCCATTGGTCTCGACATTACCACATCCATTATTGTTATATTCGCCATCCTGTCTGGAATGTTTGTTACGGTGTTTACCGCATCCATCGTGCCTATCACCATAGCTACCGCCGTGTTTTTCGTTACATCTACTTTGGTTTGGAGTCCAATCACCATCATCGGTGGCGTTACTATCGCAATCTCGGCAAGCATTGTCGTAGCCATTGCCGCTGTATCTTCTTTCGTCATCATAGTTACCTAAGTTAGCGCAACAATATTCATCATGATGTCCATTTGCATGATGATCGGTATACATACGGCCTCCGAAAGTATCTGCCATGTGCCGGAGAACATTTTTCATTTCACTGCTGGTTTTTTCGGTAATTTCAGACATAAGCGAGCTTACCGTTTCTTTTATATCTTGATTCAGACATTGGAGCAGACGATTTTTCAGCAATTCAGTTTCCTTGGAAAGAGTATATATGATGGACTTTATGTCATTGTTGGTTCTTTCCTTTAGGTTGTTTATAATTGATCCAATAGAGCACTGAGCACCTGCTGTATTTGTCGATTGCAGCAGGCCTTTTTTGATCATTTCAGTTTCATGGATGGCTATTTTTTCTATGGCCTGCCTTATTTCCCTTGCGCTTTTTTCCTTTACTTCAAACATCATGCATCCGACGGCGTTGGCGATTTCGCGATTTGCCGCCTCCAATATGCTGCTTTTCATTAGCTCAGCCTCACGGTTCGCCGATTGCAGCATGGTGCTTTTCATCAATTCAGCTTCCTGATTGGCCAACTGTAGGATGTTGCTCTTGATTAGTTCAGCTTCTTCGTCGGCAGATTTTATAACATTTTCCCGAGCTGCTTCGGCTTCCTGAGCAGCAGATTGCACAATGTCATTTTTGACTAATTCTGCTTCCAAATTGGCAGCCTGCAGTATGCTGGATTTTATGGAATCTGCTTCAATTTTTGCTTGTTGCAGAGACGATTTGATGATTTCAGCAGCTTGCTGTCTCGATTTTTTTAGAGCATCGTTCCTGGTTATTTTGATCAGATGCAGCGCTTCTTTAGCGGCGTGCTTGTTGGCTGAATGGATAATGTCTTTCTTCACTTCTTTGGCGTTGCTCTTGGCATCCTGGATGGCATTTTCAATAATTTCTCTGGAAATGCGTTCCGCCTCTGTGTTGGCGTTTTCCTTCGCCTGCATAATATTACTGATGATGGTATCTGCGGCTTGTGCTTTTGCCTCACTTTCAGCATTTTGTATGATTTCAATTCTTAATTTTTCTGCTTCTTCTTCGGCTTTTTCTTTCATTTCTTTTATGATTTTAGTGCGGGTATTTTCCGCTTCAACAATGGATCCCTGAACTATTTTTTGATGAGCTTCGGCAGCATCCCTGAGGGCTTTTTCTTCATATTCCTTCAAAATTTTAGATTTCAGCGACTCTGCCTGCTGCAGTGCTTGCTTCTTAGCTTCAATTATGATTTCTTCCATCAATTTTTTGGCTTCTTCTTTGCCTTTTTCTCCGGCCGATTTGAGAATATTAAGAAATTTCTCCTCTGTTCTGTCCGATAATTCTTCAATGACATCTTCACTATATCTTTCAACCAATGCATTGTCTGATTTCAACATTTCGGCTGCTTCAATGGCATTTAATTCAACGGATGCTTCGAGCATGTTCGCAGTTTTTGTGACGGAAGCTTCGGTAGCTATGAGACTATCGCTGACGGAAGGAGCTAAGCTGTCGGAGGGAGAGGAGGGTACAGAAAAACAGTATCCATCGCCATCAATGTTCTGTACCTTTTTGTCTTCAAATGAAGAAACCGCTTCTCTTTCGTTGAGTTGTTTTCCTTCGGATATAAAACTACGTGATGATGCTTCCTGTTTTTCGGCTGTAGCTTGAGCTTGTCTCTCGGTTGCCTGTTTCCTGGCTGCCGCTTTTGCTTCCTCAGCTGCCGGGCACTTCTCTTGTTCATCGCGTTTTACAAGATCTTTTTTAAGGTAACCTTCAACGATAGCTGATTTTTGTCTAATTTCATTTACCAACGTATGCCGTTTTATATCACTAATGTCTGCATCCAATTCGGTCTCGATGATGGCAATTTTCGTTCCATGGGATACAACTTCACCTTCCTGCACAACGATTTCTGCCAGAATGCAATCATAACTTGATGTAATTCCGCAAGAAATTTGTGCAGTCTCGGCATCTGCGATAACTTCGTTTTTGGATATCTTATCTCCAACTTTTTTGTACCAGGTGGAAAGTGTAATCTCTTCGGCAGAGACATCAAAATCGGGAATATATATGTCTATACGCATTAACTTTTTCCTAAAACTTGGAAACACACAAATCTATTAGACAATAAAAGAGTTTTTTTAAAGTTAATTTTGAGATGAATTTTAATTCTAAAGTAGACAATTTATGGCAATACCCAGGCCAAATATGATGCGATATATGATTATCGGTAACAGTGTGTGAGTTTTCAAGAACGAATCCATGAAACGCAGCGCCATTAGCCCAAATACAAAAGCGAATAATCCGCCAACAAAAACTGCATTCCAATCCTGGATAAAGATCCTTCCACAAAAAACTTTCAATAATTTTAATGTAATTGCACCACATACTGGTATCAGCGACATTAGCATAGAATATCTGAAACTTTCCCTGCGGGAGTATCCCAAATATCTCATCATTGACAGGCAGGACCCGAGTCGACTTATGCCGGGAACAATAGATAAGACCTGGGCAATGCCGACTAAGATGCTGTGTTTTCTGGCTACAGGTCCAGGTATTTGTCGCAAATTTTCATCACACAACCACAATATGACAGAAAAAACTATCATTGCTGTGCACATAGTAAACACAGAATCAACATTTATCTCGAAAACAATTTCCGCAATGCCAAAAATCACAATGACTGGAGTGCTAGTTATGACAAGGGTAATAAAAAAATTGCGATCTTTACTCTGATGCGCAATTAACAAATCTCGCAAACCACACAGTAATTCCATAATATGTCTGCGATAAAAAAACACGACAGCCAGGAATGAGCCGATATTAAGGAATATTCCGAATGCCTGCTCATTATTCGAAATTCCCAACATATTTTGGGTAAAATACAAATGCGCAGAGGAACTCACAGGAAAAAACTCGGTAATGCCTTGTATAATTCCTAAAAGAGCGGCTTGCAGCAAATTCATGTCAGAACAGTTTTAGTTGTCTCATTGCTTCTCCAACAACAATGGAGGCAGCAACTGCCATGTTTAAAGATCTGCGCCTAGGCAACATCGGAATCTTTACGCGATGCATCATTTTTTCTAAATCCTGTGCTAAAAAGCCATAGTGCTCCGATCCTATCACCAAAATATCACCCAATAAATACTCAAATGAATGGTACGGTGTGGAATTTTCTCCGACATCCAGGGCAACCAATCGACGTTTTTCATAAAATGCGCAAAAATTCCCAAAAGAATTATGGATGGTATGGCTGGCAGTTAGTATGTAGTCCATTCCTGCTCTACGCAATCTTTTATCTTCATATATAAATCCAAATGGCCTGATAAGATCAATAAAAATCCCCAAACAAGATCCCAAGCGCAATAATGTTCCAGTATTTTGCGGTATTTGTGGATGGTATAAAGCTAAATTAACCATTAATGCCCTTACTTTTTCTGCATAAAAATTGTAGCATTAGTGCAAATTATAGGATAGAAAGTAACATTGTCTATTAAAATAACGTCGTTAACGCGGAAAATTTGGAATATAGAATGTAATGAGGTCTATGAGAAAAGCGCTGATGATTCACCGCGTTTTTTGCAAATTTTTCTTCAAAACAGGAATATAAAGGATGCGCAGGCCTTCACCGATGCCAGCATACGGAATTGCATGCCGGATCCCTATGCTTTTGTTGATATGGAAAAAGCAGTTACAAGAATAGCAAAAGCCATAGAACATAAGGAAAGAATTATGGTGTTTGGAGATTATGATGTGGATGGAGTGTCTTCCATTGCAATCATGGTGAATTTCCTAACTCATATTGGTGCCGATGTTTTCTACGGTATTCCTAACAGGAACGAAGAAGGATATGGGTTAAACGTAAAAAGCATAGAAGAAAATAAAGATAGTCTCATTATCACCGTGGATTGCGGATCTGGTTCCATTAATGAATTAAACTATGCCAAAAAAATTGGTGTTGATGTAATCGTAATAGATCATCATAAAATGTCCTGCATTCCAAATGCGTTTGCCGTCATAAATCCTCATCGGCCAGATGAAATTGATGATTATAAAAGGCTGTGTGCGACAGGATTAGTATTCATGTGCATCGTTGGTCTTAATCGGTTGCTGCGTAAATCTGGCTTTTATAGCAGGCAGAAACCCTACACTCGTATAAACGAACCTAATCTAATGGATTATATGGATCTTGTCGCCCTAGCTACCGTGTGTGATGTGATGGAAATGAGGGGACTAAACAGAGCTTTTGTGCGAGCCGGCCTGAAAGTAATTCAGATGCGCAAAAATGTCGGAATTGGCGCCATGATAGCCATTAACAAGAAAATATCCGCTATCACTGCTGAAACCATAGCGTTTTTCTTTGGCCCAAGAATTAACGCTGCTGGACGCATACTTTCGGCGGAAATAAGTGTAAGGCTATTGACTACGAAAAATCCAATTGAAGCGCAAGCGTTGGCTATGCAGCTGGAAAAACTTAACCGAGAACGTCAGGTTATGGAAGTAGCAGTACTGGAGGAAGCCGTTAATTTTGCGGATGATTCCTTGAATTTCGTGTGTGCATACAGTGATAAGTGGCATTCCGGCATAATAGGCATAGTTGCCGGACGACTGAAGGAAAAATTTGGCAAACCAAGCATTGTGATTGCATTGGATCCGGAATCTGGCATCGGCAAAGCTTCCTGCAGGTCCATCCCGGAAGTTGATATCTCCGAGATAATAAACAAAGGGATAGAATCCGGCGTGATACTGTCCGGTGGAGGTCATTATATAGCTGCTGGTTTTTCAATAAAAAACGAAAAAATCAATGAATTAATTACGCTATTAAAAAACGAAATAACATACCGATGCGAAGGGAATGAACTCTGTGCAGATTGCTTTCTCACGATCGCTACTGCCACATCTGTGGCATTTATGCAAATGTTAGCGGAGTTAGAACCCTACGGCACTGGGAATAAACGTCCGAAATTTGTGATAAAAAATGTTGAAATATTGTCGCCAATGATGGTGGGACACGGTCACATACAAGCCATACTTGATGATGGTTCTGGAAAAATTTTGCGAACAATTTCCTTTAAAAGTTGCGATACTCTTCTAGGAGATGTTATACTAAATTACAAACGACCGGTCTATGCGCTGGGCACCCTGACCATGTCCGAATGGAAAGGGAAAAAATACATAAGCATGACATTGGAAGACGTTGCAGAAGGGGACTGTAGGAATATTTAAAATTTGTGCCCCGTGCTACCAGATTTTTATTGTATAACACGGCAATTGTTGGTGAGCGTGTAATGACTAAGCAGAAAAACAGCTGTAATTCACTCATGGTTTGGGGAATCGCTAATGTGTTTTACCTTTATGAGGTAATTTTGCGAGTTTCTCCCAGTGTTATGGTGGATGATATAATGGCTCACTACTGCGTAACTGCTGGTACATTCGGCGTCATCATAACATGCTTTTACTTCTCCTATGTGGTTTTACAGATTCCATGTGGATTGATTCTAGATAAGCTTGGTCCTCGAAATTTAGTGTCATCATCCGCGATTTTGTCCACTCTTGGGTCCATTTTATTTGCTTTAACAGATCAGATATATGTCGCCCAGATTGGTCGCTGCATGGTTGGAGCCGGAGCTGCTTGTGCCTTCACATCGTGTTTACAAATCGCATCGCAGGTGTTTTCGTCGAAGCAATTTGCTATGTTTGCTGGCGTTACCAATATGATGGGGACTCTGGGGGCGCTGTGTGGAGGATTCCCGATAGCAAAATCTGTAAATGCCATTGGCTGGAAAAAAACCATATTTGCATTGGCCGTCATCGGCGTTGTTATTGCCTTGCTAGTACTGATGATTGTGCCAAAATCCATAAAAAATAGGAATAGTCATTTGCAGCGTAGTGGAGCCGACGATAATAATCTGGAATGTTCTTCCTTTGCGATCACATTGAAGCGAGTTTTGAAAAACAAGCAAATTATACTCTCCGGCTTGGTGGGAGGATTCATGTATTTGCCTGTTTCGGTATTTTCAGAGTTATGGGCTGTGCCATTTTTTATGACCAAATACAGTATTGATAATGAATTAGCTTCTCTTGCAACTTCAATATTGTTTATCGGATTTGCTGTGGGCAGTATTCCGGTGGTTATGATGGCCAAAAAGCTGAATGGATACATGAAAACCATTCGTTTTTCCATATGCTGTGTGGCGCCGCTGTTTGTGGCTCTGGTGTATGTGCATGATATATGTTTGTCGTTTGCACTTGTATTCATGATAGGAATTTTTACTGGAGCTGAGGTCATTACCTTTACCTGCGCTAAAAATAATGAGTCCTTTGCCAATACCGGAACAGCGGTCGCTTTTGCAAACGCATTAATTATGCTCGCAGGGCTAATATTTCAACCGCTGCTAGGATTGCTGCTGGATGTGTTTTGGACAGGTGCCAAGGCAACGGAGCATGGAATTCGCATCTACGAATTTTCCTGTTACCAAAAAGCCATTCTGCTGACAATTCCAACGTGTTTAGTTATCGCCTATGTTTTGTCACTTTTCATGAAAGAGACAATTCATAAAGAAAAAAATTAACTGCTGGTATAAACTCAGCCGTTTTTAATAAAAACGAACACTTCTGCTTTCTTTCCGGATACCAAGATATTATATCTACTATCCATGGCGAAACCATTCTTTGTTTCCTCTGGAAAAAAATTATCGCGAGATACAAGCACTACTAATCGCCCACCTTTTTTTAGTATTCTGTGGCATTCATCAATAAATTTTTGATAAAAATTATCTTCTATTTGTTGATAAATTCCCCACGGTGGATCTGTCGCTATGACATCAATAAAATTATTTTCAAATCCATTATTAAAAAAATCACGATTTTTTATCATAAACGATCTTTTGAGCTTTTTATTTTTTGTTTTGGCAACGATATCCTTAAGTTTATCGGTTAAATTTCGCGAAGTATCACAGGCAAAAATAATGTTAAATTTGCTAATTCTTGATCTTTCTAATGGAATTGTTCCTGTGCCACAAAAAGGATCCAAAAATATGTCCATTTCCTTGGGCTCTGAAAGCCTGCAGAGCAGATGCGTTAATTCGGGCCTCAATTCTCCTCTTAATGTTTTTTTCTTGTTATTGGTAATTCTTAGGGCCCAAAAGGCAACTTGTTCTCTTCTAATAAAAAACCAAAACTCCGCACCAGTGTTTTTATAGCTGTATTGTTTTTTAGTTAATTTCTTAATTTTCTCCACAATTTCGTGGATAACGCTCCGGTCTGCAGAAACAAGTTTATTTTCTATGGAAAAAAGCACTCTAAAATATTTAGAATCAGGTAAAGAGTAATTTTTTAATTGGATATCGTTATTGTTTATTTCTGTAATGAATTCGTTTAATACATCTTCGCATATTGGACTTTTGAATGTCTTTTTTTTCAAAATTAAAAAAGAATTGTTAAAATATCTGATCCTTTGGATTTCTAAAATTTGCGTGTCGGTTTTGTACGCAATCATACCATCCAACAGCAAGATAACATTGATGTCTTTTATATCTTTTTTGATGATATCAAATATCAAATTCTCGAACCCAGATATAAATGTAGAGAGGTAGAAGTTCATAAAATATTTTTCCCTTATTATACTGTTTTTACTGCTTTACGAGCCAACTATTCCACAGACATATTTCCATTGCAACAATCTTGCCAATTTGGGGTCATTGCAAAGGGCTGGCCAATTAGTAATACCAAACCCTGCCATCAATTGGCTATTGCATATCTGGTAGATACTGCTCCAGAGTGCATTTCAAAAAAGTCACTTGTATAATTAGAAATGGGTTTTGTATTACAATTCACAAAAATTAACTGCTGCTAAGTTGTTTTTCATCATTTTCACCGTTGGCCATCTATCCTATTACTACAACTGCATCAACAATTTATTGAGAGCAATCTTCGGTTGTATTTTATAAATTAATTTTGCTATAGTTGGATCGTGGTTTAGATTGTTGCTTGGAATAGCCAAAAAATAGTTGGCTGGTAGAGAAAACGAAAGGTTAATCGCATGAGTGAGAAAATTGCAGATCATCTAGAGTCAGATAATTCTTCGCAAATTGGAGTAGTTGTCGCGTTTTTTAGAAATTTGTCCACGAGAGATTCAATCAAAAATTCTGTCATATATTTCTGGGAGAGCCATACTAAGAATCCGGATGATAAGAAAAGAACCCAGGCCACGATTGACCTTATTTATAAGAGATTTGATGTGCCTAGCTGCGAAAAATATGAGGTTCGCACTGGCTACCTAAGTCGTTACAACTACCTTTTCAAACCGAAGGATGAATCGACGATAGGTGAATTAGAAGCGGCAATAGAAAAAGGAGAGGAAGAGCAAAGTGAGTGGATAAAGAGATGCAATCCCAGACTTCCGGGGTTTATACAACAGAATTGGCAGGACTGCATTAGTAGGAACAAAAATCCTTATTTTGAGGAGCGTAGGAAAATTTTGGCAGATTATGTAAAAAATGATGATGCATTTGAAAGTGCTTTTTCGCAGAGTGTCGATAATTTTATATCCAAAAGAAGTGTAAACGCCGTAAACAGTAAGTCATATCTCATCGAAGAGAATGCGTGGATATTAACATTGCCACTGCTACATCCGGACAAGCAAATATACATAATCCACGTGGGAAATGTTACAGAATCGACACTGATATTATTTACTCGGTTCTCCTATCTTAGAGATAGAGCAAGGCTGTTGCTTCCGACTTTTTCCAATGAGAGATTTAACTGCATGTCTGATTTCCTCATGGAATATAAAAATAAAAAGAACTACGGTTACTCACATCCGGTAGATGATGATGAAACCGTCAATAGTTTTGTGTCACTGAATACCGAGCAATTAAGCGTGGAAGTTTTGTTAAAAATGCTGTTAGATGAGCGTTCAGAAAAAGAGCTTTTGTCTTCCGTAGTTTCCAAGATGCCAGGTCATATTTTTTGGCTCAGCAGGGATGGTGTTTACTTGGGGTGTAATGATCTCCAGGCACAGATGCTTGGTCTTAGCTCTCGGGATAAGATTGTGGGCAAAACAAACTATGATCTATTGCCGGAGATGGAAGCAAGGAAGCACAACAACATTAACAAAATGGTTATGGAGAGGGGTGTTTGTTACTCCGGTCAAGAAACATCGACTATGCAGGGAGGAAAGTTTAGCTATTTATCTCGCAAGGCTCCGTTGTTCAATAGCTCTCGTACCAAGATTATAGGTTTGTTGGGAATATCAATAGACATAACGGATCGCGTCATGGCAGAAGAGGAACGCAAAAAAACAAAAGAATTGAAATTTCAGAATAAATTGCATCAGATGAAAATGCAAATTCAGGAAGAGTTTAGTGATTTTATTGCAACCGTGGCCCATGACATCGTTTCTCCGCTTGCTAGTTTAAATTTTATAATGAAAAGCTGCCAAGATTTTTCGGAGAAACAACGTGTAAGTTTGAGAAATGCTATAACTGATATCGGTAACATCGCAAATGTTCTTCTGAATAGATATAAACAGGCTGTTCAGGATAGCGCTTCAACCGGAAAGCAGCACATTCTAGTTCCTCTGGCTTTGTTGGAAACGATTTATCAAAAGAAGCGTGAGTATCACGATAGGGACATTGACATATGCTATGTGCCAAATCCTAGTTTTAATTTTACATTCATTGAGGGGGATCAGGGTAATTTTAGACGTATGTTGTCTAACCTGATAAATAATTCCGTGGATGCCTGTGAAGGCAAATCTGGGGTGGTTGTTGTAAGTCTGAGTGCAGACAATAAAAATGTTGTCATAAAAATAAAAGATGATGGCAAGGGGATGTCGAAGGAAATAGTTGCGAAGATTTTGGGAGATGGCATAGTTTGTACCACAAAATCAACGGGCCACGGGCTTGGCATGAATCATGTGAAAAATATCCTTGATCTTCATGGGGGTGAAATGACCATTGATTCGGCAGAAGGAGTTGGAACTACTATTACGTTGGTATTTCCTAGGGCTGAGGCTCCAAAATTGATTGCCGATAAACTTACTTTCCAAAGGGGGTGTTTCGTTGTAGTCCTTGACAATGATGAGTCTATGAAAAATCTTTGGGAGAAGCTTCTGAAAAATTATATGGACGACATAGTGTTTAAGTTTTTTCCCAACGGAGACAATGTCGTTGCTTTCCTAAATTCTCTATCGGAAAATGATCAAATTGTCCTATTGGTAGATTATGAGTTGGGAGATAAAGATGGAGGGCTGCGGTTTGTTATGGAAAATGGCATGAAAGATAAATCAGTCATCGTCACCAGCATTTATAATGACCGCACAGTTCAGGGGCTTATTGAATCGTGTGGTATGAAGATGCTTCCTAAGCAATACCTGATGTCGAATATTCAGGTAACCATATCAGATCAAGAGTCACCAAATTAACGGAGTATTAGGCATTCTAATCAATAATGTTTGTATGTTCAATTCGGTCAAAATGCTTATTTGTTCTCGAATAGTTACGGTTGGTACGCTTTTTTGTGCAAGCAAGTTTGGCTAGTGTAGTATTTACAATACATCTTTCGGTATCTTATTTTTGAGGCAGTTCTTTTCCATGTGTATGTCCAGAAGAATATGTCAATGTCTCTTGAAAAAAGTGAAAAATTCTACGATAATGAATCACCATTTGATTAGCTTCTTCGAAGAGGATGGATTTTATTTAGAAAGGACTATTGGGATGATTGCAGTTATACAAACTGGTGGAAAACAGTATAAAGTCAAAGAGGGAGACCATGTTTCTGTTGAGAAATTGCCACACGACATAAATGCAACTGTGGAAATCAAGGATGTATTTTTATTGGAGGACAATGGCTCCGTGATCGTTGGTACTCCAGTAATTGACTGTGCTACGGTGACTGCCCATGTTGTGAAACAGAAAAAGCAGCCGACTGTCCTTATCTTCAAAAAGAGTCGTCGTAAAAATTTTCGCCGGAAAAATGGGCACCGGCAGCCGATGACCGTCCTGAGAATTGATAGCATTCGAGCAAGCATATAATGGAGAATTCGGGTGGTGCACGAATAGCAAAAATTGTGAAAGTTTGCCTCGGGGAGGTCGTGTGCCATTGGAAGGTATAGGCGTAGAATGCAATGGAGTAAGCAAAAAGATATTTAGGAGTACTAGGAGAAGATTATGGCAACAAAAAAAGCTGGTGGTAGTTCAAAAAATGGCCGCGATTCTGAAAGCAAACGCCTGGGAGTGAAGCGTTTCTGTGGTCAGTTTGTGCTGGCTGGTAATATTTTGGTAAGACAGCGGGGGACCAAGATTAAGCCTGGCCTCAATGTAGGATTGGGGCGGGATCATACCATCTTTGCCACTGCGGATGGCACCGTGAAATTCATGAAAAATTCACGAGGACGCAGTACGGTCTCCGTTGTGGTGGCTGGTTAGTTTTTGGAAGTACCATTGATCTTTGCAGTTTCACCTTCTTGGCTACGTTTCCAAGGTAGTTGCTAGTTGGTCTTATCTTTGTGGATGCGTGTGTTATGATAGCCGAGGCGAAGGTTTGGGAATGTGATCGATTGTTGTCAGATCTTAATCCTGAGCAACGAGAGGCAGTTGTTAGTTTAGATAAACCGCTGCTGGTGTTGTCTGGTGCAGGAACCGGCAAAACGAAGGTGCTTACCACAAAAATTGCCTACATCGTCAATGGTGGATTCGGGTTTCCGTACCAAATTTTGGCTGTTACATTCAGCAATCGAGCAGCCGGGGAGATGAAAACCCGCCTTGCGGAATTGACGGGTAACGTCGACGGGATTTGGCTTGGTACATTTCATTCAATTTGTGCTCGTCTGCTGCGTTTCCATGCCAAGTCTGTGGGCTTGGATCAGGATTTTACTATCCTGGATGCCGATGACCAACTTAAGATAATCAAGCAAATCCTTAGGGAATCCAATCTGGATGGCAAGATGGCTGCTGGTATTTTGCATACCATTTCCCGCTGGAAAGACAAGTGCTACCGCTGTGATGATAAAAGCATCGATGGAGCTTCTTTGGATGGGAAAATATACAAGAAATATCAAGAACGTATCCGCAGCTACGATTCCGTCGATTTCGGTGATTTGATCATGTATGTGATCCAGCTTTTTGCAGAAAATGACGATCTTCTGCAAAAGCACAGGAATAAATTTCGTTTTATTCTTGTCGATGAATATCAGGATACAAACATGTCTCAGTATTTTTGGCTAAGGATGCTATCCCCAACGGGAATGGGGTTATGTTGTGTTGGAGATGATGATCAGGCGATTTACAGTTGGCGGGGAGCAGAAATCGGTAACATTTTGCGATTTGAAAAAGATTTTCCCCAGAGCAAAATTGTCCGACTAGAGCGAAATTATAGGTCCGATGGACATATTTTAGGGGCAGCGGCCTCCATCATTGCTCACAACAAACGGAGACTTGGAAAGACAGTTTGGACCGAAGGCAATATGGGCGAAAAAGTTTTTGTGCAGTGTGCCTACAATGGGTTCGATGAATCTAAGCTTGCTGCGGATAAAATACAATTCCTCCACCAACGTAATGTTAAATACGCTGCGATGGCCATACTAGTGCGTGCTGGTTTCCAAACCCGAGAATTCGAAGAACGGTTACTAGCCTACGGTTTGCCGTATCGGGTTATAGGAGGACTGAAATTTTATGATCGCCGAGAAATAAAGGACATCATTGCCTATATGCGATTGGTCCATCAGCCGAACGATAGCCTCTCCTTTGAGCGTATTGTGAATATTCCCAAAAGAGGAATTGGCGCTTCGGTCATGTCTCGATTGCACCAATATGCAGCTGCAACCGGCACATCTTTGTATCAGTCCGCAAAACACATCGTAGCAACTAATGATCTGCGTCCTTCGGCCAAAAAGTCATTGGCAGATTTCGTAGCAATGATCGATAATTTTCGCGAAATTACCGAGCCACAGCCGACAAAATTGGCACAGAGAATTTTGGACGAAACAGGGTACATCACTGACCTAAAAAAAACAGTGGAAGGTGCTAGTAGGTTAGAAAATTTGAGGGAATTGCTGGTAGCATTGGAGGATTTTGATACTCTCAAAACTTTCGTCGAGCACATCAGTTTGGTAACGGATTCCATCAGAACCAACGATGGAGACGTTGTCAGCATCATGACACTACACAGTGCAAAAGGACTGGAATTTGATGCAGTGTTTTTGGTTGGGTGGGAGGATGGCATATTTCCACACAATCTCAGCCTTCAGGATGAAAACCTGGAGGAAGAACGACGCCTGGCATACGTGGGAATAACCAGGGCCAAAAAATACGTTTTCATAAGTTATGCTATGAATCGAAGGGTCTATAATCAGTGGCAGTCAAATCTGCCATCTCGCTTTCTGAAGGAATTGCCCTTGGAGCACATTGTCTCCCAAAACTTTTGCATATCCAACATGATTTAGCTGCATTGAGTACAAAGTAATACCAAATCTCATTTTGGATTGTCCAAATGGCTTCGAGAACACGCTCTATGGCAGCCGCTGCCAGGCAGGCAATAGTTAATCGATGATGGGATTTGGTATAATACCAGATCCCATGTCTGGTATCCAAATGACATCCTTGATTTGCAGGCTATGCAAAGCATGTTTTGGATAATTTGCAACGAGATCTGGTATAATTATGTGAAATCTCCCAATCAATTGGGCACTACCAACCTAGTAGAGGCTGTCACAGAGCATATTCCAACGATTGTTTGGATAATTCAAAATGGAATTTATAGCCATACTGGCCTAAAAGTGGTACAATTTATATGAATTTTGAAGAAGTTGACGATGGCGTCCCAAAGGGAGGGGCAAGCAGCGATGGTTTTCCTGAGATATCGCTTGAAATTTGA
>JAITRU010000013.1 GCA_031288225.1 Holosporaceae bacterium
TCAAATTTCAAGCGATATCTCAGGAAAACCATCGCTGCTTGCCCCTCCCTTTGGGACGCCATCGTCAACTTCTTCAAAATTCATATAAATTGTACCACTTTTAGGCCAGCATGACTATAAGATTTGGTTGCACCGACTGATTAATAAAAACTTGACAAGTGCTGAATTAAACTTTATAATTGGGCGAGAACGGTAGAGGTATATGGTGTAGGATGAAAACGTTACAAAATAACAGTCTAGGGGTGAGTGGGAGCGATGGCTCGGCGTTTATTCTGTTATCGTTTTCACATTGGTTTTTCTTTTTTTCATGTTTTTTTGGCCACTAGGCCAATACATATTTTTTTAGCACAGCAATTTAATGGCAGATCTTCGTTTCCGACGGAAACGAGCATTTGTTGAAGTTTAAGAAGTATCAAAAATTGGAGAACAAGAATATGAAAAAAAAATTATCCACTGCCATGGTAGCTGTGGCTATGCTACTTGGCGGATGCAACAGCGAAAAACAAAAGATTCCGCTCGTGGCCATCGTTAATTATGGCCAAATTCCTCCACTGTTGGCTTCGATTGATGGCCTCAAAAGGGAATTAGCGGAGAGTGGATTTGCTGAGAATAAAAATGTCCGCTATGAGATCGCTGACATAGCCTTCGATCATTCCCTGATTCCGCAAACCGTAACTAGTTTGAAGAATCATAATCCAAAGGTCATGGTTGTAATTTCAACCCCAATTGCACAGTTTGCCAAGGGCAGGATTCGGGATGTGCCGCTGGTTTACAGCGCAATCACAGATCCCGTGGATGCGAAATTGATAGCTCGCACAGAATCTGTCGACAATATTACGGGTAGTTCTGATATGCAAAATCTAAAGGCACTTTTGAAATTTGTTTGTTCAATATTGCCCCAGGCGAAAACAATTGGAATGCTCTATGCGACCTCCGATTGCAATGATACGGCACAGGTGAATATAATGCACCGTGAGGCGGGTGAAGTTGGAATGTCCATAATTGCCATTCCGGTAGATCAAATGCGGGATATTCCGGTTCGCATGCAGGAATTTAGGGGAAAAGCAGATATTATTTATGTCGGGGCAAGCGGATTGCAGTCTGCTCTGGCTGTCATTTCCGGTGAGGCTGGGAAAATGAACATTCCCGTCTTCAATATGGAGGAGCAATCTGTGCGAGATGGTCTCGCGATGGCAAGTTTCGGCGTGAATTACGAATCTGTCGGAAGAAATGCCGGAAAGCTTGTGGTGAAATTGCTCAATGGCTCTGCCGTGAAGGATTTGGCACCGCTTTTTCCGAAAATTGAGGACCATAAATGCTTTATAAACAAAAAACTAGCGAAAAAGTTTGCCGTAAAAATTCCAAAAAATGCAACAGTGGTGGAGTGAAAAAATGCTTAGTATTACCAATGCCACAAAATCTTTCGCTGGAGTCTTTGAACCGGTTTTAAGGGACATAAATATCTCGCTACGTGAAGGTGAATTCTGTACTGTCATCGGAGCCAATGGATCTGGAAAATCTACATTGCTAAAAATCATCAGTGGAGAACATCGCCTAGATTCGGGAGAGATCTGCCGCAACGGAGACGTATCTCAGGTTGTGCAAGATGTGAACAAAGGTACAATTCCTACCATGACAATGCTAGAGAATATCGCCATGAGTCGAATGAAAACACCGCGATTTTCCTTCTACAAACGCCATAGAAACGAAATCATTGATAAAATCAGTTCCCTGAACATTGGTCTGGAAAGATTCATTGATCAGCCCCTGAGCGTTTTGTCTGGTGGGCAGCGCCAAACCATAGCAACCCTGATGGCTATGAATTCCGGTAGAAAGATTCTACTGCTGGATGAGCATACATCAGCTCTGGACCCGAAAATGCAGCGGTTGTTGATGGAATACACGGCGAAATCCGTTCGTGAACTTGGGCTCACCACCATTATGATTACCCACAATATGGAGGATGCAATTAAATACGGCAATCGCCTCATTATGATGCACAGAGGACGGATAGTCACAGATCTGAATGGACATGAAAAATCCGAATTGAAGGTTCAATCTTTGCTGGAAATGTTCCACAAATTTGAGGATCAAAATTTACTGCATAATGGAGGTGGAAATGTCCGTTGATCTTGTTCTCAATGGTCTGCAGCAGGGGCTCATACTTGCAGTTATAGCCTATGGCATCATGATTCCGTTCCGATTTTTGGATTTCGCGGATCTAACTGCCGACGGTGCATATCCGCTGGGTGGGACAATCTGTGCCGTTTGCATGTCAGCGGGACTGTATCCGGCGACGGCAATTCCCATCAGCATGGTTGGGGCGGGGATTATGGGCATTTGCACTGCAGTTATTTATCTGAAATTTCGCATCAACTCGATGCTGGCAGGAGTTATCCTCAGCACCATGGCCTACAGTGTAAATCTGCGTATCATGGGCAAGCCGAACATTGCTCTCTTTGATTGCGGTGGATTCTTCAATGCGAATATCGTAGCTAATATGCTGATAATTACAGTACTTTTAGCCAGTTGCATTATACCGTTCGCTGTATTTCTACGCACTGACTTTGGGTTAAGATTTCGAGCCGTTGGCTTAAATCCCGGTCTTGCAAAACTGCAGGGCATCAGTATCAAAAAATACACCATTCTGGGGCTATTCATTGCCGGTTGCATGTTTGGACTTGCCGGAAGTCTCATTGTTCAGCTCCAAAACTACATGGATGTGGGAATCGGTGTTGGGATTTTGATCCATGGCCTCGCCAGCCTGATGATCGGCGAAGCCATAATCGGCAACGCTACGCTAAATCGACAATTGGCGGCGCCATTACTTGGTGCGCTTGTGTATCAGCAAGTGCAGGGAATTGCGCTGTCGCTGGGCCTTGCTCCGTCGGATCTAAAATTTTTCACCGGAGGTATTGTGTTGTTGGTTATAGCTCTGAAAAGAAAAGAAGGAAAAGCACTTTGAATTTCTTTTTAGTGACATACATGGGATTTCGTTTCTGATTTTTTGTTGCTTATTGCTGGCCTAATTCCTTCGGAGGTTGTTTTGGACTTTTAAATCAAATTGGGGTAGCATGCTACTTCGTATGGAGATATAAAGTTAGTGCATGATGGGTTTGTGTTTTTGTTTGATTTTTTCTGGAGATCATTATGCTATTGAGGCACATTAGGTCGTTTTTGCCTGATAAATACACATTATCTTCGCTATTGTTGTTTTTGGGTTTTCCAGCTGTAATAGTGGGAACTACGGTAATCGCTGGCAGTACTGAGCGTGTATCCGAAAACTGCGAGGTGCAATATCCAGGCGTTGTGGCTATTGTCAATGGAGAAGTTATCACTGATTCCGATCTTGATGCCCGCTGCCAATTGACGATATTTTCCATGGGAGGTGCAAAGAATATACCAGATGATGTAAAGAAAAAACTGCGACTGGTAGAGTTGAAAAAAATGGTTGATGATATCGTCAAATGGCAATTTATTACCAAGCTACTTAAAGCTGCGCCTATTAATCAAGCTCTTCTAGACAAAACAGTGGATGCTGAGGTCGTAAAAATGGCAAAACAGCTCAAAATGGATTTGAAGCAATTCACGCAGCTGCTGATTACCAACAATGTGGACATATCTGTATTGAAACACAAGATAAAAGTCAGTTTACTATGGCAGGAATGCCTGATGGCAAAGCTTAGGAATATCATAGACAACATGCGAGTTTCAGATAAAAACGCCGAAACAATCCTGGCTAACCAGAAAAAGCAGCTTCAGCAGGAGTCCTATCATATGTACCGTATGTTTTTTCCTTTTAGTGCAGGTGCAAATAGGAAAGAAGTATATGCCGATGCCAACAAAGTAAAGCAAATGTTGCTGAATGGCGTGAATTTTGAGAGCATTTCCAAAGAGTTTCGCAGGAAATACAATCCTCAGCATTGGAGGCCGCGGTTGATGCGCCCGGATCAACTGTTCGGAGAAGAGCTAGACACCGTAAAGACCTTGGAAGTCGGCAATTGTGTACTGCTAGAAAACACCAATGGTTATATTGTGTTGTGTCTTTTAGACAAAAAAATGGCCGTCTGTGATGATGAGATGATTAACTTTTTCAACGTAGTTCTTCCGTTTGATCCAGCTCTAGACCAAGCAGCACAGACTTGTTTGATGAATGAAATGAAAGACATGATAAATAGGTCAAAGAATTGCCATGAACTTATGAAAAAAGCACGTGAATCCGATATCATGGTAGTTACCAAGCCATCATCGATGCTCATGAGTCACTTTATACCAAAATACAGACCTATTCTTAAAACTATTCCGGTTGGAGGAATAAGCGAGCCGGTGGGTGATGGCAATGGCTCCATATTGGTGTTCTGCGTCCTGGCAAAAAATGCTTGCAATATCAAACAACCGACTCCGGAAACAATCAACGCTAGCATAGCAGATGAGAAAATTAATATGCTGGCCAATGATGAACTGCGTCACCTTCAGGAGATATCAGACATCGTATACAAAGGAGAATATGAGCAAGAAAATCTCAAGAAATCAGGTAAAATTTGAACAAATTAGAGCCTTCATTAGATGTATTTAAAATATCAGCAAAATTCATCTATGACAGATTTCCCCGGAGGACGATCAAGGGGTTGGGACAGAGTTTTTTATTTGACAAAAACATCAATCGCAGGATTGTGGCTGCTGCTGGGGACCTAGCCGGTAAAGTTGTTGTGGAAATTGGACCGGGGCCGGGGGGATTGACTCTGGAAATTCTAAAGCAGGACGTCAGGAAATTATATATCATCGAATTGGATTCTCATTGGGCCAACGTTTGGAGAGAAGTAAAAAATAAATTTTCGCAAACTGCCAACGACAGAATGACTCCGGCTTTTAAGAATGAGCAAGCCAGCAATTTTGATCGTTTAGATATCATAGAGGGCGACGCCCTGAAATTTGATTTCAGATCCCTATCTCCCCAGATTATTATCTCCAATCTACCGTACAACGTCTCGACCCAGCTGCTGTTTCACTGGCTGCGGGATTTCGATGCCTATGAGAAATTGGTGTTGATGTTTCAAAAGGAAGTTGCGGATAGGATATGTGCTTCACCCCGCACAAAATCCTATGGAAAATTATCGATCTTGGCCCAATGGAAAGCGGAAGTATCTAAGGTATTCGATCTGGAACCAGGAAGTTTTTTCCCTCCACCAAAAGTAAAATCCACCGTTCTTAAATTCATTCCCTTTCCCCAAGAGCGGTGTGTCTGCTCGGATAGAATCGATGAATTTGCAGCGCTACTTTCACGAATTTTTATTCATCGAAGAAAGATTGTGGCAAAATCACTGGCACATTTCCTGGATGATCCATACATATTTTTGCAAGAGCTCAATCTCCATCAATACACAAGGGCAGAGGAGATATCTGTGCAAAATTTTGTTGATCTCTTCCACAATTACATAAAGTTTTTAGAAAAACAGCAGATCGTGCGCCATTAGGCGTGTTTAGCATTTCTAATTTTATTTGAAAAGCATGGAAGTAAAAGTCAAGAGATTTCAGACGGTTATACGTAAATTGCTTTGAAAATGCGTTTGCAATGTCGGGTTTTCACTCAAATATCAGACAAACCATTGGCAAACGATCGCACTTCCAAAGTGTGTCATGTATACCAAATCCCATCATCGATTAGCTATTGCCTGCCTGGCATCGGCTGCCATAGAGCGTGTTCTCGAAGCCATTTGGACAATCCAAAATGAGATTTGGTATTACTCGACCAGAAATCGGACCCTCGGAAGCGATTGAGGATCTTTTGCCATTGGTAGAGCGGCCTACTTTCGCCGGCGGCATGCCTGATGGCGCCCTGGGCTTTTTTTCCGCAAAAATGCTCGATTTTCAGCGAACACATAGTCTTAAAATTTTCTATGCCCAAATTTTCTTCACTGAATTTAGCACATCCGTAACTTCCCGGTCGAAATCTTCTCCATAGCTCATAAATCCATGAATTGCTCCGTCCACCACTATGTGATGAACAGCGACATTGGCTGCCTTGAGTCTTTTGGCCAATTCTAGGCTGGCATCCAGCAACACATCACAACCAGCAGAAATTATGATGGTCGGTGGAAATGCTTTGAAATCATCGGCAAGTAGTGGAAAGATAAATTTATCTTTCACTGTTTTCAATTCATCATAGGATGATTTACCGGCATATTGCATGGTGTAGTCGATGGTTCCGATTTTTGTAAGCGCTTCAATATCCTTGTATATCTCAAATGATTGGGAATCAAAATCATTGGATAATGGTGGATAAATAAGCATCAATGCATGAGGCTTTTTCCCATTTGTTTCTAAAAGGTTCAAACACAAGGCTGTACTCAGGTTTCCTCCTGCGCTGTCTCCCGAAACAATTATTTCCTTTCCGGTGTTATTAACACACCAGGAATAAACCGCAGACACATCATTGAGGTGAGTCGGATAAATATGCTCAGGTGCTAGTCTGTAATCCACAGATAACACCTCTGCATGCAGTATATGTGCTATCTTTCTGCACAGATAATCGTGGGTCTCTATGTTACCCTGCATCCAGCCACCGCCATGGATGTACATGAACATGTACTGGTCATTGCTAGTTGCTGGATAATAGCGTCTAACCGGGATTTGATAACCATCCTCTGCGGCGATACACAAATCTTCGACCTTCGCCAGCTCTGTTTTTGGTCCACCATGTTTTATAAAGAACTTATTGGCTAATTCCCTTCTCATCTGCGCTGTTGGTTGCAATGATGGGTCTTCGGCCACTTTTTTGAGAAAATTACTCCTTGTAACACCTAATTCATCAGATATCCTCTTTGATTGCTCCAGTAGTTCGGTATTGTACATCGTTTTTGTCCTCCAAGCTTAATACACCCAATGCATAGGATAATCCGGAATGTTTAATTTTTTGTTAACGTTTGATGTGTTATCAATATACTGATCGGAGTGTTAGGATCAGCAATGAATGCTAAAAAGCGTGAAGCATGTAAGCTAATAAACAAATCGAACAGTTTTATTAGGCGTTTGCAGTATTTTTGTGCTATACTCCCTCGGGTTAGTTAGTTTTTTTTGGTAGGAAACATGCTTGATCCATTGCATCAGTTTGCCATTAAACCAGTTTTTAAAGAGCACTCATTCAGCCTTTTTGGCTTCGATCTATCGTTTACGAACTCATCCGTTGCGGTATTGGTGACGGTGCTGGCAGTTTATGTCATTTTGACTCTAGGAACACGCAATAAAAAACTTGTGCCAGATCGGTTGCAAGCCGTCGGGGAGTTGGCCTATAAGTTGGTTGCTGATATGATAGACAGCAATGTTGGTCGACATGGACAGAAGTATTTTCCATTTGTATTTTCGATATTTCTCTTCATTCTTACCGGAAATCTTCTGGGAATGGTTCCTGGTATGTTTACATTTACAAGCCACATAATCGCAACTTTTGCTCTGGCCACCTTGGTGTTTTTGTTTGTAACAGTCATCGGATTTGCGCGGCATGGGATGAAGTTCTTCGGCATATTTGCTCCCCAGGGATTGCCGAAGGCGCTGCTGATACCTTTGATTATCGTAGAGCTAATTTCCTACCTCTCTCGGCCATTCAGCCTCGCTGTCAGATTATTTGCCAATATGATGGCCGGGCACACCATGATGAAGGTTTTTGCCGGTTTTGTTGGTATGTTAGGTCTATTCTGGGGAATTGCTCCCATGGCAGTTAACGTAATTTTGACTGGATTCGAGATTGTAGTGTCCGTTTTGCAGGCTTATATATTCACAATACTGACTTGTGTATATTTGCATGATGCAGTACATTTGCATTGACGGTGCGCCATTGTTACCAATGGTGTCTCCTTGGCTTTTTGATGATTTTGTTTTTGAGATTTATCTTCATTGGGGAGTTTTGTTATGTCACCTGAAGCGGCTCGTATGATTGGTGCCAGCATAGCTGTCTTGGCTATGTATGGAATAGGAATGAGTATGGGGAATTTATTTTCCACTTGGATTAGTTCGATTGCGCGGAATCCTGAGGCCGATCAGAAGCTTCGCCAAGCTGGCATACTTGGATTCGCCATGGTCGAATCTATTGCTCTTTTTACGCTTGTGGTTGCTCTTTTGATTTTGTTCAAGTAGCGGCATGTTTGGGTCATTGACCAGGCGCGCCCTTTGTGCGGGAGTTAGGTAGAAATGCCTCAGCTGGCAGTGGAAACGTTTCCATCTCAGGTTTTTTGGGTGTTGCTGGGGTTCTGTGCTGTTTACCTGTTTGTTTCTCGAGTAATAGCTCCGCGCATAGAAAAAACTCTGGAAAATCGTACATCTCACATCGAAAATTTGGAAAATACCGCCAATCAATTGAAGCTGGAAGCTGAAAAGCTGGAAAAAAATTCGTCCATAGCTTTTGAGAATGCAGCTTTGGAATCCGCGGCGGAGGAAAAGGAACTTATTTCATCTTTTCGGGAGAAATGGCTGCTCAAAAAGGGCATGTTGTTTGATTTGTTTGCAAAAAAGTCTCGGGAAGATTCACTAAAACTTAGTGTGTCTGCGGATGAAGTTTTTAATGATTTGTCCAACCATATGGATGATATTATGGACGCGGCCATGGAGGGCATTTCCTGCTCTCTAAAAAAAGATGATTGAGCAGGATGTCCGAAAACTGCAGAAGGGTTGGAAAAAATGGCTGAGCTTTCGGTGATTTTTAGGAAGAAATTGTCATGTTTTTAACTCCTGACTTTTCCATTGTGCTATCATTTTTCGGTTTCATGTATATTTTTATCAAAAAAATATATCCCATTGTCATTGCAAAAATTGACGAATACATAGAATCCGTTAAGCTAAAGATACAACATGCAGAGACGAGGAAAGATAACGCCTATTTGTTCCTCAAGCAGGCCTATGTGCAAAAGGATGATACCGAAGAAATCATCAGGCTAACTCGCCTAAAATCAAAAGAAAAAATAATGCGCATGAAGGTGGAGAATGAAAAATTGCTAGATTCCCTGCATGAAAGATATGAAGCTTCCATTAAAGTACAATTGGAAGCTGAGCTCATGAAACAAAAAAATCAACTTGTTGAGCGAATATCTGATGTGGTCATCGAGAAATTATCGAAAATAATCGTTGATGCCCACTGTGAGGTTGTAACTACCGTTAAGAAGGAAGATTTGCGCAAACTAGGCGCCGGAAGCACCTACAATTCATAAAAAAATTTGTTTGCGCTGGTATGTTTGGTGAGTTGTTTTGGTTGTGTAGTGAGGAAGGTACTGTCATGGATAGAGAGCAGAGTAAGTTTCTAATAAAGGCCAGTAGTATAGGTGAATTGGAAATAATATCAGCACTGCTGCAGGATTCTATATTTCATAAAACTGCCCATTCATTCCATGAAGATGGACGATGCCTTCGAGTTCTCATGAATAGGTTTTGCTGGGAAAAAGAACCATGCATAGATGATGATCAGCAAATATTCTTTCGGGTTAATTGTGGGTTGTACATATACCACGTCAAAGCTATTGGCATGAGCAAAAATTTCAAGGAAATTACGGATCACAATTTCCTAAATTTGCTCGTGGTGCGAGGAAATGAGCACAGCGTGATTTTAAATTTCTCCGACCATAACACTCTGAAAATTGATGTAGATAGAATACAAATCTACATTAAGGATCTACATGATACGTACCCTACGCTATCATGTCCGGTACATGGAGAGCGTGGCATGCCCCCGGTGGTTTGCGCTAAATTTTAGCTTTCATCGTGCTCATTGGCGAGGCGAATGCCGCTGGATGATACGGGCTCGGAGAAAGGTAGATGTAGATCAATGTTGAAACAGAATGCCGGAAGATGTTAGCTACAATGGTTCTAAGGAAACATTGCAGTTTCACTGGAGCTCCGATGTATAACCGGTTATTGGTGATGTGCCCATGAAAGATCGACGAAATAATAATCAAAAAAGTCGAATGTCACACGGATTTTATGGCAGGTTGCGTGGTTCAGTCCTTCTTGAGTTCGCTGTTGCTATTCCCGTTTTAGTCATGATCATGTATTTTGTTCTGGATTCTCTACGTTCCAACGAGCTGGATAAAAAAATGGACAACATAGCCTATTTTGCTGCCAGCATGATCCAAAACATCAGCAAAAATAATGCTAACAGACTGATAACTCTCAGAGATATACGGCACATAACCTACGCGACTTTCATGCCAATGTATTTTGGAACTCAGCCGTTTTGTGTGGGAGGCGACAAATACCAGCTTGGCTATGTGCCATTGCTGGCAATGGCGTGCGTGAAAGGAAATATCGACAGTAAGGCAACCGTTGTTTGGGCAGCAATGAGTGATGGGTTTACTGCTACAACTCCGGAAACATTCCTGTGCGTTGTAAACAATCCTGAAATTGCTTCACTCATGAAATTGTCATACACGATCGGACAATCGGTGGACCCTAAATCAATCCATCCAAATTTAATGATAAGGCCTGGTGAAATGAAGTTAATAATATGTACCTGTATTTTTACTAATAGTAATTTCAAGTACGGTAATGGGGAGAAAGTTAACGATAATCCCAAAAAGCTTTTTGGATTTCGTTTGCTGCCGGTCAATATCAAAGGTAGCGATAACTCCTTCCTGCATAGCTACGTCATTATTCAGCCAAATTCGAACGTCTTCAATGAAACTCCTCCAGCTTAGAAAAATGTTTTCGATGAATGATGCCACTAGATACATAGCTCAATATTGGAGTGGTTTGAATTATACACGTCGGAAAGGATTCTTTCTACAATGGAGCTGTTGAAAACTGATCAAAAAATGCCATAGTGAAGCGCTAACCACCCTGAAACACAGATTGTGAAAATTTGTTTTCAACGGTCCCCAAATAGATTGATTTGATTATTAGATTATTTTATAGTGTACGGTACTCGCTGTGGTGTTTTCTGCGATTCGTGCTGCGTGCTTGTGAAGTCTGTTCATCGGCTGTGTCGCACATGCGTGGTCGGATATGGGAGTTTGTTCATATGGATAGGCTGTCGTTTTTTAGCAGTCCTCTGCTGTTGGGGTTCGATCATTTTGAGAGGCTCGTTAATTCTGTTTCCAAGGCTCAGGAAGATTCATATCCGCCCTATAATATAGAGCAAATCGGCGAGCATGGATTTAGAATAACCTTGGCTTTGGCTGGCTTTCGGAAAGATGAGATAAGTATTTCTTTAGAAAACAATCAACTAACCATACGAGGCAAGCAGGAGACGAATCCGAAGGTCGTCTATATACACCGGGGGATTGCAATGCGCCAATTCGTCAGGACCTTTGTGTTAGCGGACGGAGTTGAGGTCGAAAATGCTGAGTTTTGCGATGGATTACTGCACCTAAATCTATATAGGCTAAAAAACGAGAGCCAGGTGCGCAATATTGAAATAAATTCTTCACCGCCGAAACCCAAAGGGAAAATCCTGGAATAATCTCAAAATAGTCAGGCAAGAATAACAATTGATTGCCACCTTGGCCAGAAGTGGTGTTGCCTTTTGTTGTTTGCCCGGCATCCTTGGGGTGAGTTTCGAAAAATTGAAATTCCCGTTAATAAAACCACAAACATCGGTAGCTATGGGATCCAGTTGCCGGGATTTATCTTATGGACAAACTTTTCACAGATGAATTTGCTATCAAATATCTGAATTATACCAGATTTCACAATCAACCGATCATTGTCCATCCGGCAACGATTATCATGGAGTGACGTTCCAATGGTCGTTTGGATAATTCCAAACGGGATTTGGTATTATACTCAATCACCGTAAGAAATTGGATTTTATTGGTGAACCTTTATTGTGATTGCAGCATTTTTCATCTGAAATCTTACGGTGATTGGGTATATACATAAACTGTTTTGAAAGTGCGTTTGTAATGTCGAATTTTCACTCAAATGTAAGGCTGCTCATTGCGCTAACGAGTGAACTTTCAAAGCAGGTCATGTATACCGCACAATTGATCAATTGCAGAATTTTATGAGCAACCGAGCAAAGTTTGTGGAGATTCTTAGTTTTTTTCGGATACGGGTAGCCATAAATTGTGCTATGGTTCTCCAAGTAATATTTTGGAAAAATTATAGGTCAGTCATGTTGTCTTCTCTCATTCGTCAGGGATTTTTGTCTTTTTTTATGGAAAATGGTCATCACATCATCGCTTCCAGTAGTGTTGTGCCCCAGAATGACCCCAGCCTACTCTTTACAAACGCTGGCATGGTGCAGTTTAAAAATGTTTTTACGGGGCTGGAAACAACTCGTCACCGAAAGATAGCAACGGTTCAGAAATGTATTCGGGCCGGTGGAAAACACAATGATCTTGATCAAGTTGGGTTTACAGCGCGCCATCATACGTTTTTCGAAATGCTTGGTAATTTCTCCTTTGGTGACTATTTTAAGGAAGAAGCTATTCGCTTGGCCTGGACTTTCTTGACCAAGGAATTGGGGATTTCCAGCAACAAGTTGCTGGTCACTATTTATCATAGCGATGAAGAAACGAAACAACTCTGGAAAGCCATAGCTGGAAATATTCTGGTGATTCCAATTTCAACGGCAGATAACTTTTGGTCCATAGGAGATACTGGCCCCTGCGGTCCCTGCACCGAAATATTCTTCGACCACGGAGCAGATGTATTAGGTGGAATGCCAGGCTCAGAGCAGGAAAATGGCGATCGATTTACCGAAATATGGAATATTGTTTTCATGCAGTACGAGCGCACTGCCACCGGAGAACAAATTAATTTACAAAAGCAATCCATAGACACAGGCATGGGATTGGAGCGCATATCCAGTGTTATGCAAGGAGTGCAGGACAATTACGAAACGGATTTATTCCGACCAATAATTGATCAAATCAAGTACATTTCATCCACGAATTTTGCAAATACTAACTCATCCTACAAAGTTATTGCCGATCACATTCGTTCCATTAGTTTCTTGATCGCAGACGGCATTATGCCCAGCAACGAGGGACGAGGATATGTACTGCGGCGCATACTACGGAGGGCCATGAGGCATGGTCACATGCTTGGTATGAAAGATCCTTTTTTGTTCAAAATAAGCGAGAATTTCGTTCACCTCATGCAGGATATTTACCCGGAACTGACTAAGGCGAAAACCGCCATTGGAACGCTAGTGCATGCGGAAGAGGAAAAATTTTTGCAAACACTGGAGCGTGGGCTAAAGATACTTCAACACGAAGCCCGGGGCATATCATCCGGTGGAGTACTGGGCGGAAATGTGGCATTTAAACTGTACGACACCTACGGTTTTCCGCTGGATCTTACGCAGGATATTCTAAAAGTTGATGATATCTCCGTAGACACCGATGGTTTTGAAAAAGCTCTGGAAGAACAGAGAAATCGCGCCAAATGGGCCGGATCCGGTGAAACAAAGGAAGATGCTGTATGGCATAAATTGAAGGATCAACTAGCACCAACAATATTTGTGGGCTATGAAACCACGTTAGCTTCCAGCAAGATTATGGCTATTCTCCTTGATGGAGAAGAACGTCAGAAAATTTCTGCGGCAGATTTTTTTCACTCTTCTACCAGAGCATTTATTGTGACGGAAGCAACCCCGTTTTTTGCAGAATGCGGAGGTCAATGCGGAGATACTGGAATCATTGAAACCCCAACTGCATCATTTCAGGTGATCAACACGACAAAATTTTGCAATACACTCGTTGCCCATGAAGGAATTGTTGAATCCGGTGGCTTTGCCAGTGGAGATCCGGTGCTATTGCGCATAAATGAAGATAGAAGACGTCGCATAGGGGCAAACCATACGGCTACCCATCTCCTGCAGGCCGCTTTGAGGAACATTCTCGGAGAGCATGTTTACCAACGGGGATCGTTTCTGAACCATGAGCGATTACGATTTGATTTTTCTCATAATTTCGCAATTTCCACTGATAATTTATTGAAGATAGAAAATTTGGTAAATGAGTGGATCGAACGCAATATGCAGGTGTTGCAGCGTAAAATGCCCCGAGAAGAAGCTGTTGCCTCCGGCGCTTTAGCCCTGTTTGGCGAAAAATATGAGGATTCTGTTCGCGCAATATGTGTTGGCGATTTGCCTCAACAAAGCAATGTGGATGCACCAGGAGCTACTAACCAGGTGAGTGGCGATGATACCGATACCCAGAGCCAGGCATCGGCACCATCACCATTCGTTGTTTCCTTCGAATTGTGTGGCGGCACCCACGTTGGTCGTACGGCGGAAATTGGTTCATTTAAAATCGTATCCGAAGCAAGCATTGGAGCGGGAATTCGGAGAATAGAAGCTATTACGGGACAAAACGTCTTGCAATATATTCAGAAAACAGCTGACATCGTTTCTCAAATTTCAGAAAAGTTAAAGTGCAGTGCAACAGAAATTGTGAAAAAAATTGAAGATCTGATCCTGGAACTAAAGCGCAAAAATGACGAAATCATCGCCGCAAAACATAGAGCTGCGCTGCATAATGTGCAAAAAATACAAAGGCCTAGCGCCGCAGTGCTTCTAAGCATCACGGACGACTGCGACATTTATCAGCTGCGCTCGTTGAGTGAGATTATTATTGCACAAAATCCATCCGACACCATAGCCATAGTTGTGGGAAAAAGCGATGGAGACAGGGTCTATGCCATTGTTAATGTTAGCCTTGATTTGCAGGAAAAGTACAATGCCAGCCAATTGCTGAAGGCGATGCTTATACCCCTGAATGGGAAAGGTGGTGGTGGAGTCGCTACTGCCCAGGGGGGAGGTATCGGCCACGCAAAAATCACGGAAGCCGTCCGGCAAATCTGCGATGTTGTGGATTGACGCCAGGTTCGAGATAAGTTCAGCTAAAAAATGAAAGAGAAAACCTGGAGGTTTACGGCAAAATTAGTAAATGTTCCGGGTTAGAGAAAACTTCAAGGTTGTGTTATTCGGCTTTCCCACAAGGTTATACCTCAGAGCATCGATACCTATATCTTTTCGAGAATCGTCTTTGGAGGTAATGGCAATTCTAAAATCAATGCGAGCACTCCAATCATGATCAAGCTTATATTCAGCTCCACAGCCAACGGTGGGGTAAAATGACCCAAAGGTATACCATCGGTTATTATTATCATTTGGACTGACTCCGTTCGCAACGATCGCCATTTGTTCGCATATTCGACAAAATCCAGCAGTTAAAAAAAGCATTAAGCCCTGCTCCGGAAACTGATAACCCATACGAATATCCATGCTAAATCCAAGCAAAGGCCTAAATTTAATGGCTAAATTTTCGTTATCTTTGATTTTTTTGGACATTTTTTTGAGAATTTCTAGCTCTATTCCCAAATAAATTCTCCTATATACATTTGTGCCAAATCCAGAACATATTGAAATAGCCAGCTGATTTGCTGAATCTTTAAATGTTGGTATGTTTATATTACCTGGATTTTGGACTGCGCTGACAGCGCACGACGCCAAAGAAACGCCAACTCCGGCGCCACAATATACTCCGCTGATATAGCGATATGGGTGAGACAACTCCTGAAATTTTTCTACTTTCTCCGCACTATGACCAACGATATTATCGGCTACGGAAGATGATTTCTCCAGTGCAACGGATCTTGTTTCTACCTTTTCAGTGTTATCAGCTTTGGTGAGAGTTCCTCCATCATCAAAAATACCAGCTTCTGGTTCTGGATGGTTATCCTTCGGTAAAGGAACAACGTCGATGGTCGTTGACTTTACATTTTCAACCCCAACAGATTCAGCAGTACGACAACCGAAAACAAACACAATCAGTGGCAAAGTCACCATAAATTTTTTCATACAATCACCATATTTATCCGAACAATGCACTTTATCTCATCCTCACTGCATTTGTGTATGAGCATACTTTATACCAATTCCTTGAAATTCACTCATATGACAACCATCCAAAAGGAACGCAACCACCAGTGACGAAAACTTTGTAACTCTACAACCTAACTCATTTAATTTTTGAAAATGGCAAATAAAATCATCCAAGCAAACAACAAGTCCCACCGACTCGCCGGAGTCACTATTACGATCTATCCTATCCAAGGAACTGCCTTTAGCAGAAATTTCGCCCATCCATATTCCACAAGACTCCAAAAGAGCGGAGACATTCTTTCTACTAAATCTGCAGGATATTTCCGCCATATAAAAAGAGTCCGAATACTTTTCATGCTCAACCGAGTAGTCATACACACAATCGAACACTTGCCCATCCGAAACTGCGCAGGAAACGCTCTCAGCACCATTTTTATCCATTTTCATATGGTCTTGCAATAGGTCCAGAAAGGCAATGCGAAAAGCACTCGCAAGAGCCTTTGCCTTTGCGCTGACCGCATCCACAGCACGATGCTTCACTTCCACATATTTACATGGAAAATACTCATCCTCGGCGTGTAGACAACAAACAGCGCACAAAAACAAAGCACAAACAACCAACATTCGTAATCTTGCAAGACAGCTACAATCCACCGCAAAACTATCTCCCTCGGCAAAAAACTGTCATTAATTCACTGAATCCTTGAGATTTTTTCCAGGCTTAAATCTAACAGACTTGCGAGGAGGAATCGATATGGTCGCGCCTGTTTTGAAATCGCGCCCACGTCTTCCGGCAGTATCTTTTACAGAAAAATTTCCAAAACCAACTAAAGTGACGTCATCACCTTTTTTTAGGGCATTTTCCATAATGGAAATAAAAGCATTAATTGTCTTCTCAGCATCCGACTTTGTCAATCCAGTATCTCTTGATAATGCCACAACTAAATCCGATTTGTTCATATAGTTCCTCCTATTTCACTACGTTTCAGAGTCTGAACGTTTTTAGGCAAAAAATCAATAGCAATTTTAAAAAAAATACATTTTTTTATGAAAATAGAGAACAAATGCCATATTATTTTTTCACTTTGTTGAAGAAATTAATTCCTATGGCATTACGAACATCATTTAAAATTACCTCAGAAACCTTTCGAGCTCTGGATGTTCCATCGTAACACACGTCCAGGATGTATTCTCTGGAGAGCAAACGCCTTTTTTCCCGTATGGGTTGCAGCATATTCTGCAATAGGTCGTTCAACAATGATTTTAATGTGGCGTCTCCGAGCCCACCTTTTTGATACTTTAATTTTAAAGAATCAATTTCATCTTTGTCTTCGCAAAATGCGTCTAGGTAAGTAAATACTACGTTGCCATCTACCATACCTGGATCGCTGACTTTCAAGTGGTTAGCATCAGTAAACATAGCAAACACCTTCTCTTTGATCACTTCCGGCGGATCACTTAGGAAAATGGCATTGTTTAATGACTTACTGGCCTTTGCTTTTCCATCAATGCCAACCAATCGCGGAACTTTGCTGAGATAAATGCTCGCCTCTTTTAGGCAGTTTGTGTTGTACATTCTATTGAATTTCCTAACAATTTCATTGGTTTGCTCAATCATTGGAATCTGATCCTCTCCACCAGATACAAGCTCTCCGCCAAACGCAGTTATATCAGCAGCCTGACTAACCGGATAGTTAAGAAAACCAATCGGCAATGTTTTCCCGAGCCCCTTCTGCGCAATTTCATTTTTTACTGTCGGGTTCCGCTCCAGCCTTGATACGGAAACTAAATTCATGTAGTAAATTGTCAATTCTGCTATTGCCGGAATCTGCGATTGGATCAATATTGTTGATATTTGCGGATCAATGCCAACGGCCAAATAATCTTTAACAACTTCCAAAGAATTCTCCACGACCCTTTGAGGAGTTTCGTAATAATCTGTTAGCGCCTGCACATCAGCCACCAAAATGTACTGATTATGCGTATATTGCTGCTCTACTCTGCTTTTTAAAACTCCGATGTAGTGTCCCAGGTGAAGATTGCCGGTTGGCCTATCACCGGTAAGAATAAGTTTCCTAGCTTCCATGCAGTTTCTCCAAAAGCTGATAGGTATGAATGCTGCAAATACACAACAAGGCCATCGTATAGCACAGTCTCAATGGAATTGCAATCTACAAGCAATGCAAGGCACGGCCGTTTCGTAAATTTTTGATCATACAGGAGAGTAACTTTTCATCGATCAAGCATTTGAGCATATTATACCATTCCTCACAACAAACTATCTAAAAGCTTTTTTGAGTAGCCTGGGGGCGAAGTCGTCCAGCGCTTGCCACAAAAAATCAATAGTGAGGAATGGTATCAGATGGTGCGCCCGGGGGGATTCGAACCCCCGGCCTTTTCCTCCGGAGGGAAACGCTCTATCCAGCTGAGCTACGAGCACACAAAACCGCCATGGCCATGTTATCTTGGCCTAGTCATTTTAATTTCTTTCCCAAAGGCTCTCCGCCCAGGATATGTACATGAAAATGCTCGACTTCCTGCCCCGCATCTGGACCGGAATTCATCAGCAATCGGTGGCCGGAATCTTTAACTCCCAGTATGTCAGCCACATGCGCTACGGCGGTAAAGAAAGACTTTATTTCGTGGCCAGGCGCCTGTGCCACAAAATCCGCAAAGTTCGTGTAAAGTCCTCGACTGATGACCAACACATGAATCCGGCAACAGGGCTCTATGTCATAAAAAGCTACGGCAACATCATCCTCGTACACCCTTTTGCTAGGAATTTCACCGCGTAGAATTTTATAAAACACATTGTCTTTGTTATACATGGAGCCACCTGTGAATTTCCCATTTGCTAGACACGGACCCATTGTAGCACATAATGATATGGCAATGGTACAATTTTTCAATGACTACACCCAATCACAGCGAGATTTCAGATGAAAAATGCTGCAATCACAATAAAGACTCACCCATAAAATCCAATTTCCTACGGTGATTGAGTATAACACCGGGTTCAGGTATTGCACACGCCCATATGCGACGGAAACACAGCGTTACAGCATTCCTCGGAACAAATTATCCGAAAGCTTTTC
>JAITRU010000040.1 GCA_031288225.1 Holosporaceae bacterium
ACGATTAAAAACTCTAAAAGGCATGACTCCATATGAATTCGTCATAAATTCTTGGAAAAATAATCCCAATCCTTTTATAATAATACCAACCCTCCACAATATGGGACCATACACCTAGGGACTAATCCGAGATAAGCGGGAATGATTTGATCTGGTGTGCTTTGCTCTTCTACTAGAATGAGCGATTGTTTCGAGTGAGTTCAGGTTTTTGTCCGGAAATTCGCGCTGGTGTTTTCGGACCCTCTTGTTATTGCCTAGCGTTGCCTCTATGATAATATCAGGCGTTTTTAGGAATGTGCTTATTTTGGGTCTGAAAACCTAAGCGGAGGCTTGTGGATTTGAGGCAATGTTTCCTTGTATGTGTGTTTTTTTTGCTCATCGCTTGCGACTCCAAGAAACAGGATCGGTTTGACGGCTATGCGGAAGGTGAATTCGTGTACGTCGCTCCGACAACATCCGGAGTTTTGGAAAAATTGTACGTTAAAAAAGGACAGGAAGTTCTTTCCGGAGAGAAATTTTTCGCAATAGAGACGATTAATTTACTAGCAATGCGTGATCTGGCGCTCTCGAAGTACAATAATTTGCTAAAGGGGAAACGTTCCGAAGAGGTTAACGTAATCGCGAAACAAAAAGAACAAGCAGAGGCGAATTTGGCCAATGCGAAACGTTCCTATGAACGATGCCAGGAGCTAATAAAAATCCATGCCGTAAGTCAGTCGGACCTTGATGAAAAGGCTACTCTTTGCAAATCGCTTGAAGCGAAAGTGCAGGAGCTGTCGTCGGTTCTTAGTGTTGCTCGAATGGGAGCTAGGAGCGATGAAATCCGTGCTGCTGATCAGGAAGTTATACAGGCGAACAATAACCTCGCCAAAGCAATTCCGAAAGCTCTGCAAAGCGGGAGGGTCGAAGATATCTACTATCATCCTGGAGAATTCGTTGTTGCCGGGTCTCCGGTTATAAGTTTCCTTCCATTCAATAACATAAAAGTTCGTTTTTTTGTTCCGCAAAAAATGTTACCTGAGATTAGCCTCAATCAAAAAGTTAGGATAGTTTTCGATGGCATCGATTCTTTTATTGAAGCGGAGATTACATTCATATCTCCGAGGGCCGAATTTACGCCACCGATGATTTATAGCGCAGAATCGCAGAAAAAATTGGTGTTTATGGTGGAAGCATCTCCGAAAAAATTCGATGAACGCCTGCGACCTGGACTGCCAGTCAGCATCTTTTTGGTTTCGAACAAATGAGTTACGCAATAGATGTCAGAAATCTTACAAAAAAAATTAAAAACAACGCAATTGTTGATCACATAAATATTCGGGTGCAACGGGGGAAAATTTACGGATTTTTGGGACCCAATGGCAGCGGAAAGACGACGACCATGCGTATGCTTTGCGGTCTTTTGTCCTCGGATGATGGCGAAGGACATTGTCTTGGGTTTGATTTTAAAAAAGAATCGGACAAAATTAAATCCCAAGTCGGATATATGACGCAAAAATTTAGCTTTTGGGAAGATCTTACAATACGGGAAAATCTTGAATTTACTGTAAAAATGTTCCAGAAGGATAACATTGAAAAACGCGTTCGTAAATCGCTGGAAAAAGCTGGATTGACTTCGCGTGCAGAGCAGTTGGCCGGAACATTATCGGGAGGATGGAAACAGCGGTTGGCACTTACTGCGTGTCTCATTCACGAACCGAAACTTTTGCTGTTGGACGAACCAACCGCCGGAGTAGATCCGAAGGCTCGAAAGGCATTTTGGGAAGATATTCGCAATTTTGCAGACAGCGGCTTCACCGTGCTTGTAAGTACACATTATACGGATGAGGCGGAACGCTGCGACAAAATCATATACATTGCTTACGGAAGCATTATGGCAGAGGGAACAGTATCAGAAATTATGTGCGGATTTTCTTCTATGGAAGATTCTTTCATTTATTATACGGATAACTCCTTGAGGAATAAGTTATGATTCTGTCTTTCGCAAAAATCCTGGCAATTTTGAAAAAAGAGTTCATTCAGCTAAAAAGAGATCGAGCGACAGCAGCCATGGTCATTTTTATTCCCCTCATACAATTGCTGTTGTTCGGATATGCAATAAATAACGACCCGAAG
The DNA here is from genome assembly GCA_031288225.1 of Holosporaceae bacterium. Taxonomy (GTDB): domain Bacteria; phylum Pseudomonadota; class Alphaproteobacteria; order UBA3830; family UBA3830; genus BNWE01. The sequence goes on from JAITRU010000040.1 coordinate 2,116, forward strand.
CATCTTAATACCGTCGTATTATCCGAAGATAATAGTATTTTTTCAAGGAATTTCGTTGTCGGTCTGAAGAATTCCGAATATTTTCACGTTGCTGGAGAAATAAAATCAGATGCGGAAGGAAGGAAATTACTTCAGAAGGGGGATGTGCAATTCGTAGTCACGATTCCTGGTAATTTTTCAAGGGATTTAATACGGAGGCGTGTCCCATCTGTTTTGATCGAAGCCGATGCCGCAGATCCGGTCACTGCAGCGGGGGCTGTCGGAGCTGCCAGAGAAATCCTCACATCCGCACTGGCACGGGATCTTAGCGGAGTACTGTCATTTCTGCGGAACGATAATTTGCTTCCCGCAAATGTCATTATACACAAGCTGTATAATCCCGAAGGATTTACAAATTACAATGTCATTCCAGGATTAATTGGCGCGCTCCTAACGTTAATGGGAATCATGGTAACGGCTCTTTCACTGACTCGGGAAAGGGAACGTGGTACCATGGAAAACATGTTGGCGATGCCGGTAAAACCAATGGAAGTAATGCTTGGAAAAATCATTCCACACATCATAATCGGGTACATACAAGCTGCAATAATTGTTGCAGCGGCTAAATTTTTGTTCACCATTCCTCTAGCTGGAAGTAGTTTTTTGCTGGCAATTGCAATGATGATGTTCATCATATGCAATCTTGCTCTGGGACTAGCAGTTTCGACAATTGCAAAAAACCAAATGCAATCTCTCCAGATAGCGATGTTTATTTTTTTGCCATCACTGATGCTTTCGGGATTTATGTTCCCGTTTTACGGAATGCCGTCTTGGGCTCAAATGATAGGAAGTTGCTTTCCAATGACTTATTTTGTGCGGATAACAAGGGGGATTATGCTAAAGGGAAGCAATTTTTCCGAAATGTGGCAGAATTTTTGGGCGTTACTGCTGTTTATGTGCATTGTAACGGGCATCGCAGCAAAACTTTACAAGAAAACCCTCGATTAGCTGTATGGTCCCATACTGCATTCCTCCCCTTGCGAAAAAAATCTCATTATTGTAGTCAAGTGTACTTATGAAATTTTTTCCAAAACTTATCCACCAAATGCGAAAATACTAACGATTTTTTTCACGACTTTTACTTACACCTTCCGAAGGGCGCTAATTTGCTGTACAATTAATAGATTTTAGTATGATCATCACGTTATTCATGGAGATATTATGGAAGAAGAAAAGCGTAATTTGCTGTTATTTACCATCATTTCTATTATCATTATGATTTGCTACCCACTTTACATGGGCATGCGTTCCGCAGACCACGGAAGCCCGGTAATAAATTCAACCAATGGTGCTAATGATGCTCAGTTTTTGGCAAATCGTTTCGTGGATCACAAAGTATCGGCAATTATAAAAAAAACTCCGCCGGCCGCAGCAATTAAGCAAATTAAGCTGGATTCTGCAAGTCTTCGAGGCAGCCTTTGTACAAAGGGCTTGAATATCAATAAAATTTTCCTAAAAAAATATATGCGAGACCCCTATACGGCTAACCCCAATGGTGTATTCCATACTGGCGATGCCGTTGGTACTGCGGAGTTTGCTGCTTTCAAAAATCTTGCTTCCATATTTGGGGATGCCAATGGTAAGTACTACGCTAAGTTGGAATGGGTTTCTCCGGATAAAACGCTACTACTTCCATCCGAAGAAACCTGCTGGAAAATTGACTCTCCGGACGATTCTTTACCTTTATCTGAAAAATCTCCGCTACTACTGAGCTGGAACAACGGTGATGGACTGCGGTTTGAGAGACGAATTTCCATCGATGAGCACTATGTCATGACCATTGTGGATAGCGTAAAAAACTACGGAGATCACAACGTGTCGCTGAAATTAACGACGGTGATTTGCCGAGAATTTGATAGGGAAGAAAGCAACAATACCTTCAATTTTTATGAAGGACCCATTGGATATTTTAATGGCAAACTTGAGGAAATAAGCTATGATGATGTCGTGAAAAAGAAAAATATTGAACATAAATCCACTGGTGGATGGTTTGGTATTACGGATAAATATTGGCTAGTTGCATTTATTCCGGACCAAAAAAACAATTCTTCCGTTTCCTACGGCCATTTCCAGTATTCAAATAAAAACTTGTACAGAATAGAGGGTGGCGGCGATTTCATAACTGTTGCTGCGTCTGGGAAAATGACGCAGACGAATCAATTGTTTGTTGGCGCAAAAGAATTAAAAATTCTCGATATGTACGAGAAAAAACTCGGCGTTGCACACTTTGATTTGGCCATTGATTTTGGATGCCTATATATTTTAACGAAGCCACTGCTCTACGCTTTGGCTTTTTTGAAGGATCTTGTCGGCAATATGGGAGTTGGAATTCTGTTGCTGACATTATTGATTAAGCTACTATTGCTGCCGTTGGCCCATAAATCCTATAAATCCATGAATCGTCTCAAGGAAATTCAGCCAAAAATTCAGGCACTACAGAAAAAATATGCCGACGATAAGGTAAAACTTGGCCAGGAGTTGTCGGCCATATATCAAAGGGAGGGGATTAGTCCAATCGGCGGATGTCTACCAACATTGCTTCAGTCTCCGGTGTTATTTGCGCTTTATAAGGTGTTGTATATTTCTATAGAAATGAGACAGGCTTCTTTCTTTGGCTGGATACACGATTTGTCTTTACCAGATCCGGTAAGTTTGTTTAATCTGTTCGGGTTAATTCCGATTGCATTGCCGAGTTTTTTAAACATAGGAATTTGGCCAATGTTAATGGGATTATCTATGTTCTGGCAGCAAAAAATTGGACCATCCTCTCCCGATGCAACCCAAGCAAAGATGATGCTATTCCTGATGCCGGTCATGTTCACCTGCATGTTTGCGCAGTTGCCATCCGGGTTGGTGATCTATTGGACTTTCAGCAATGTACTATCAATTGGACAGCAGTATATTGTTAATCGCTCCAACCGTAGATGAGCTACAGCTTGGATTTTGGGAAAATTTCAATCAATGGACTTCGAGTGTGGTGCATGCAGGAAGAAAAGGCCAAAAAGATGATACTGGCCGAAGTAAAAAACCATTTTACGAATCGCCTGCGGTTTTTCAATGAATTTAATTTGTTGTTTCTAATCCTGATCGCTATTTTTTCACTGAGCTTTTTGGGACAATTTAGCGCATTTAATGGAAAATTTTGTGCTCAGGTTAAGCAGCACCTCCTGCATATCAATATTGCCGTAATTATCATGTTGTTGGTATACCTTGGAGCATTCAAGATGTGGCATAATTTTGCGTACTTGTTCTATGTAGCTTCATTTGCAGCTCTTCTGTTTGTAGCGATGGCCGGTACTGCTAGGCTAGGCGCCAGAAGGTGGATCGATCTATATTTCATAACCTTTCAGCCATCAGAGATGATGAAATTGTTTCTTATTCTTGCTTTGGCTAGATATTATTCAGCACTATCTGGGCAGGAGATATGTAGGCTTAGCAATCATATTTTTCCCCTTTTGTTGATTTTGATGCCAGCTTTTGTTGTCCTTAAACAACCGGACTTAGGGACGGCCTGCATATTGTTACTGGTTGGATTTGGAATCATATTTATGTCGGGATTCCCATTAAAAATTTTTTTAATATCCGCAGTGAGTGCATTGATCATATGCCCATTTGGTTGGTTCTTTTTACGCAATTATCAGAAAAATCGCATATTAGCGCTTCTCAACCCAGACGCAGACCCGACAGGCATCGGCTATCACGTGTTGCAGTCTAAAATTGCAATCGGATCCGGATATATTTTTGGCAAAGGACTGCTGCAGGGAACCCAGAGTAAGCTAAATTTTCTTCCAGAAAAAAATACAGATTTTATCTTTACAACCATGGCAGAAGAATTTGGTTTTTTGGGATCCATGACGATAATTTTGCTGTTTTGTGCCTTGACTTGCTATTTTTTTTGGGTTGGCAATGAATCAAAAAGACCATTTGCAAAGCTTGTGTGCTGCGGACTCGGATTGCTAGTATTCATCCATGTTTTCGTCAACATTGCTATGGTCACTGGCATTGCACCAGTGGTGGGAATTCCGCTGCCGTTTCTTTCCTACGGAGGTAGTTCTATTATGACGTTTGCAGCAGGATGCGGGCTTATTATGGCAGCCGTTAGATGGATGCGCAGCTAATCTGAGGGAAAGGCTGATACCATTCCTCATTATTAATTTCTCTCAGCAAGCGGTGAACAGCCTCATGTTCAGGCTATACGTAAAAGCTTTCGGATAATTTGTTCTGAGGAATGGTATGAGTTATCAAAATTACTAAAAAAACCTACACAACACTGCGCTATAACAGCTTTAACAGCTTTAACAAACGACAAAGACGCAAAGGAAAAAATACCACTATTCCATTCAACACTTACCACATTAGCAGTCGTCTGTGTACTTTTTCATCTTGCATACGCTTTTAAAATTTTTTAAAACGGTACCCTGAAAATAGAGTACCGTTAGCATGCTAATTATCTGATACCAGGAAATACATCTGGGCTTCCTGAACGATGCAGCCAAGAAGCGGTGTTCTTATACTGTTGATTTGCTTGCCGTTTTTTGCCTACACTCCAGCCTGCTCCAATTTCGCGCAAATGATTTTTCCCATTCTGAAGAATTTCATATAGGTTTTCGCCTTCTTTGTAAACATTACAAATATCAATGAAGGCGTTTGTAAAAGCCACCCAGGGACTTTTAGAGCCCGCCATACGCTGCCTCATTTGTCTAATCATTTCATACATAGTACATCCCCCTATATAAAAGCTATACCAACACCAGTTATTACAACCAGCAATAACTACAAAAGCATCAGCACAACCACAAGTTACAAAACATGCAATGCAAAGTCAATGGTCCATTTATATCCATTTTATTACACTGTAACATATTGTATTATTGTGATTATATTATTGACTGATATATCAGGGTATACTCAAATTTGGACCAACTAAAAAATATTTTGTGTTTAGAGAAGTAGCTATAAAATCAGTAAAATATCTCCATAGAATAACGTTGTATGCAAAAATTCCTGCAATCCTATAGTTTTAACTATGGAGCAGTCGATGATTAGCAGTAATGTGAAATATATCATGCGGAAGGAAAGGAAAACGTTGCGCGAAATCACGGAAAGCGCGCGAATATCTGAAAGTACATTGCTAAAAATTAGAAAATCATCTCTTATTGGAGAATGTAAGCTAAATACTTTGAGAAAAGTGGCCCAAGCCCTAGGTTGCAAAGTGAAAGATTTATTCGAAGAAGATTAGCTGTATGATCTCATCATAGTGCAGGAAAGGATTTATATTAAAGAGATCGGGTGAATTTTCCCTAGAATTTACAATGAACTCGTATGGAATAAATCTTCTTAGAGCTTTAAGTCGCCTAGCGAAATTGTAGGCATCTATGAGCGTTTGCCCGTGTGCGCCGCAGATGCTCGTTAGAGGCGTAATGATGGCGTTTTACAGTGGCCTCTTTGATGGTTTTGTTCATTCTTTCTACTTCCGTTGGTCCTGGGTGCGCTGGCTACGTCCGTCGATGTTCGATATTATGTTTTCCGCAAACTCTGCCAAAAATGTGTGAAAATGCGTATTTTTGATGCGGCAGATTCGTAAATTGAACTCCGTATTTATTATCATATTTTGTGGAGTTGACTATGTGTTATAGATCTTGATTTTGCCGAAATTAGAAGTCCATTCCCGGAAAGGCATTGCATTATGCGTATATACGCTGTATTATCCTCACGAGATTGCTGGTAATCTATTGGTTCTGAGTTATTTTTAGTTCGGTGGTGTTTTTGAGGAGTTTTCTAGTTGCGTTAATTTTGCGTTGGGTTACGGAGTGAAAATTACATGGAAAGTTTGAAGGTTATTTTATTGAGAAAGGTTGCTGGATTGGGAGCTATTGGTGATATTGTGGGAGTAAAGCCAGGGTTTGCTAGGAATTATTTGTTGCCGAAAAAGATAGCCATGAGAGCGACCGTTGAAAATATTGAGCAGTTTAAAGCTTGCCGTACTCAAATAGAAGAGCACAATGCGAAGACGAGAACTGAAGCAGAAAAAGTTGCTGAGAAAATAAATGGGGTGGTGGTAGTACTTGTACGACAATCCAGCGAGAAGGGGCATTTGTACGGATCTGTTACTGCGCGAGATATTGCGGCTGCCGTCGGTGGTGCTGGGTTTAACATAACCGCCGGTCAGATTAATCTTAACAATCCGATCAAATTGCTTGGTATATACGAAGTTGCCATCGATTTACATCCAGAAGTATCTGCCCATATTAGACTAAGTGTTGCAAAATCTGAAGAAGAAGCCCATCAGCAGATAGCTGAATTGGAGTCAAAGGATCAAGAAAAAACCACCGAAGCTGAAGCTCCAGCAGAGGAAACGAATTATGAAAATAGCTTTGTGGAAGACGAGAATTCGCAGAAATCTGTAGCTGCATCAGTTGCTAATGTCGGTGACAAACAAGCAAAGACAGGCGGCTCCAAGGGAGGGAAAAAAGCGAAAGATGCAGCTGATGATGTCGCTGGTGTTGCATCAGAGCAAAAGATCGAAGATACTACGGTGTAGATATAGTTGCATGGTTGTCGTGCAGATTGGAATTACGTTGGCTTTGTCATCTTTGTGTTTCGGTTCTTTCATTCCCTGCGTTCATCGGAGATTGTTTTTATGAAACAGGTGTTGACTCCAGAGGACATAAGTGCCGTAGAGCAGATAGTCGATGCATCGTCTCCACTTCCCTGGAAAGTAATAGAAATCGATAATGTTGACACCGTTTGGGTTTCTCCGAACATAGAAGGCAATCCCATTGCCCTTTTTGATTATCATAGCCGTGAGCAAAATCGTGCCGATGCTCGCTTTATGGTCTGTGCCCGTGATTACATGAAAATTTTGATAGATGAGGTAAAGTCTCTTCGCAGGAGAGTCTTGGAATTGATTAAACTGAACAATTTAGAGCTGCAGAGACGCATCGATCTCCAAACGGATTTTGATGAATTAAAACGGACAATACAAGATAATGGCAAAGATGAATAAAAATTCATGAATAAATCGGATATGAATCTGGAACAAAACAAATGGGCATAGGTAATTTCATATTTGGTGATCCACTAAAAACGGAAAACCTTGCCTCCGAGAGGTTGAGTAAAACCAAAGCTCTTGCCATATTTTCATCCGACGTCCTATCATCAACGGCCTATGCCACCGACGGCATTCTTCTGGCCCTGGGGGCAGCCCTTACTTTTTCTTGCGCAATGCCTCTGGTGGCTATGATTGCGCTGCTTACAGTGGTTGTTTCCGTTTCCTATTGGCAAACCATAGAAGCCTATCCCCTGGGGGGCGGAGCATTTTTGGTTGCCCATGAAAATCTTGGAGAATTTTTCGGATTAATTGCGGCTTCTGCCCTTTTGGTGGACTATATTCTTACCGTAGCCGTTAGTCTTGCCGCTGGAGCCAGCGCAATAGTTTCGGCATTTCCGTTGTTTGCCAAGCATACGGTCTCTTTTTGCTTGATTTGTCTGGTGCTGCTGACTATTTCTAATCTACGAGGTGCTAGAGAATCTGCAAATATTCTATCCATTCCAACATATTGTTTCATTTTTCTAATGGTTGTTTTGGTAATTTCCGGTTTGTGCACCAACGATGAAGGCATTGTGTTGCAGAGTGCCAGGAAAATTCCTGCTGATATGCCGACTTTTTTAGTGATTATCATTTTTTTGAGGGCTTTTTCATCGGGATGTTCTGTCTTGACTGGTATAGAAACAATAGCTGGCGGAGTAACTGCCTTCAAAAAGCCCCAATATAAAAACGCCCAGATAACTCTTTGCATAATGTCAGTTATATTGATATTTCTGTTTATGGGAGTGACATTTCTAGCCCGCAAATTTGGAATTGCGTTCTCCGCTTCCGAAACAGCTATATCCCAGATAGCCAAGAATGTGTTTGGAACAGGGTTCATGTACTACGCAATACAATTGATGACGGCGGCGATATTATTTTTGGCTGCCAATACTTCCTTTGCGGGGTTTCCAAGGCTAGCAAGTATGTTGGCCGAAAAAAAATATATTCCGACGAATTTTGCTAATCTAGGAGACAGACTCGCCTATTCAAATGGGATTATTCTATTGGCCATATTTTCTACCTGCCTTATCGTTACATTTAAAGGAAATACTCATGCGTTGATCCCGCTGTATTCCATGGGAGTTTTCATATCATTTTCACTATCACAGGCTGGTATGGTAAAGCGTTGGTTTAGGGTAAGGGGAGAAAATTGGCGCCTAAAAGCACTCATAAACACCATCGGAACGCTGGCTACGAGCTTTACACTGCTGATAATTATCCAGAGCAAATTTCTCCAAGGAGCTTGGATAATTATGATTCTGGTTCCAATAATTTTTTGTGCTTTTAAAAAAATTAATCGCAGATACAAAGAAATAAACATTGAGTTGGACATAAAAAGAGGCGGGCTAGGAGCTCTTCTGAGGCCCATCAGCGAAGCAAGGCCTAAGGTGGTGGTGCCGGTTTCCCGTATTCACAAGGCAACGCTGGCGGCGTTGCGCTTTGCAGCATCTTTGTCCGACGACGTAGTAGCGGTGGTGGTTGACATGGACCAGAAGGAAGTTGATCGACTGAAAATGAATTGGAGGTCTTTGAATTTTAGCATGCCTTTAATTGTTTTGAGATCACCATACCGCTCTGTTGTAAATCCGTTTCTAGATTTTTTAACGGAACAGGATGAGCGTGATCCGGAAAGGGGCAAAGCGATTGTGGTGATGCCTAGTTTTATTCCTGGGAAAATTTGGCAAAATATTTTACACAATCAAACCGCTGCTATATTTAAAACGGCACTGTTGTATAGGAAACAAAAGAGCGAACAAACTCGCATTATTGTAGAAATTCCGTATCAAATGAGAATGTAGTTACGTTTAATTTGCACAAATGTATGCGCATGCACGACACAAATCCGGCCGATTGACATACTTTTAATGGAAAAAATATTGTACAAATAACTTGATTTTTCATATTTTTTTATATATCCTCGTGTACTCTGTACTTTGGTTACAGTGTGTTTTTATGGAGAAGAAAATGGCTATTGAAAAAGAAGGAAATGCAACCAAGAGGACTGGTGGCCGAATTGTGAAATCCGTCGGCGACGGGGGTAATAAACAATTTACTGGATTAAGAGCCTTAATATGGCCAATTCATTCTTTTGAATTGAAAAAATTCCTTCCCATGGCCATCATGATGATGTGCATTTTGTTGAATTATAGCCTTGCCAGAGGTTTGAAGGATTCTATGGTGGTGACCTCCATCGGGGAATCGGCGTTGCCAACTTTAAAATTGTGGTTTGTGCTGCCGGCTGCGGTTGTGTTTATGCTTGTTTATACGAAACTTTTAAACGTATTTTCAAAAAACACTGTGTTCTACATGGTTGTGTCATTTTTTCTGATATATTTCCTTTTATTTATTACAGCGTTGTATCCTCATCACCAAGCGCTGCACTTTAAATGTGCGACATATTCTACAAAATTAACGCAAACTCTTATGCTTCCCATTGAGCACTGGGTATTTGCATCCTTTTATGTGATGGCAGAACTGTGGGGAAGTACCATGATTGGTCTTATGTTTTGGAAGTTTGCCAATGAAATTACTCCTCTGCATCAGTCGAAGCGCTTCTATGCAATGTTTGGGTTTGTGGCCAATGCGGCCTTAGTTATTTCGGGGATGTGCTTGGGCGTGAACGAAGAAACTGAATCGGCAAGCGCTGATTGGGCGGCATTACCCTATCTTATTGGACTTATTATCATATCCTGCGTCATAATAATGTCACTCTACTACTATCTCACGAAGTCCGTTCTAAAAGATCCAGTGCATTTCAATCCCGAAGAAATGAATATGCAAAAAAAGAAGAAAAAAGAGAAGCTTGGTGTGTTCGATAGCTTCAAATACATGTTGAAATCAAAATATTTGGGACTCATAGCATTGTTGGTTATCTGCTACGGCATAAGTATTAACTTGGTAGAAGTTATGTGGAAAGGGCAGATAAAGCTCATGTATCCGTCCAAGGCAGCGTTTGCGAATTACATGGGAGAATTGCAGATATGGACTGGGCTTGCAACCATTGGATTCATGCTAATCGGCACTAATATCATGCGGAAATATTCCTGGTTCCTGTCTGCAATGGTAACACCGTTGATGATTTTTGTTACGGGATTGATATTCTTTTCGTTTATAATATTCAATGGCTACGTTACTCCGTTGGTTGAGCAATTTGGCTTGACAACTCTCGGAGTTATCATTACTGTTGGCCTCATACAAAACGTATTGAGTAAGGGGGTTAAGTATTCGTTGTTTGATCCAACCAAGGAGATGAGTTACATTCCACTGGATGATGAGCTTAAATCAAAGGGAAAAGCCGCCGTCGATGTGGTTGGGGGAAGACTTGGCAAATCCGGTGGTGCGCTGATCCAGTTTGTGCTGGTCAATGTCATATACCACGTAACATCGGTTGCGACATTGGCTCCCCAGGTGGCAGTCATATTTTGCATCTTCGTGTTTCTTTGGTTCTTTGCTGTTTCTAACCTGAATAAAAAATTCCTGGAAATCACAACAGCACCAAAGGAGGAATCACCAGCTACTGCCGAATAATACCAAATCTCATTTTGGGGCTGTTGAAAAACAAAAAAAATCCAAATTTTCACCATCTGTATTTCAGGGGGGTTGCCGCTTCAGGATGGCATTTTTTGATCAGTTTTCAACAGCCCAAAATGCTACCAAAATTAGCTCAAAACGCGAATTATGGATTAGAATGCTCGTATTTCAAGGCATTCTTCAAATGCTTGATTAAACATTCTCGTGGCTTTAAAAAGTAATAAAAATCTGAGATTTCAGCATTTACTTCGATTATT
>JAITRU010000044.1 GCA_031288225.1 Holosporaceae bacterium
TCTGTCGTTCGGGCGCAGCTGTGTAATATTTGTCCCATAATGCCTCCTTTTCTATTGGGGATAATTCGTATTTTAGCTCATTCGCGTCGCCTCCACAATATGGGACCATACACCTAGTACCTGTATTTCCAATTAATACCTGCTTCACCGCTGGAATTGGCCTTCACGAAAATCTTTGGAGTAAGGCTTACTTCAACCTCGAAGTTGGCGCCATTTTCTCCCTTATTCACGCTTACATAGACATTGTCATTGATGTATTTTCCCGCACTGATATGCAGTTTAGCACCATTAGCTGTCTGGGTGTTTGCATATAACTCGCCACCATCATGCGATTTTGTAAAGGAAATGGTATCTATGATACCTATTTTTTTGAAGGTATTCATGATGGAAAAAATATGCCCGCTGCGTTTGATACTCGCAACAGCTTGTCCCAACTGAGCTGCCTCTGATATATCAAGTTGTTTTAACTCTTTGCCAAATAATATATGGGACATGATCACTTCCTTCGAAAAATGCGGAACCGAGAATAGGTGCAATTGCACTCCATTTTGAGGAATATTTTTTATTTCCAAATAAGCCACTAGATTACCGAGATTTTTCTTGCAGATAAAATTTGCCGTAGGATTAAATGGAAATTCCTTTGCGAAAGTAGCATACCCTCTGGTAATAGTTGTCAATTTACCAAAGAGCAACAGTGACCCACTTCGTAATTTCAATGTTCCCATCACACTTGGGGCTTTTTTATAATTTGTTAGGTGTAAATTTCCTGCCAATTTCATTTCAAATATACCACCGATTAAACTAATATTTTGGCAATCCATATCAATGGCATACTTTAGTATGCTGTTGTTTTTTCTGCGTTTTTTCCCTTTTTTGGATTCGAAATGCTTTTCATTATCGATGATAATATCATCGCTGTCGCCATCGTAGGCTGCACCAACTTTGCGTATTATACATTTGGGAACGTTAATTTTCCCGGATATAAGCATATCGTTTAGCAGTCCTGTAATCGCAGCATTGCCAGTCACCTCCGTTGTGTATATTTCGCTGTCAAGCAAAAGAAAATTGTGGAATTTTAATCCAATATTGGTTTTTATGTTTGGGATTCCATCCTCAGCAAGAAAAGTTCCTCCACCTGAAATGGACAACCTATGACCATGTTTATCCGTAAACTGACCGGATGAAATCACAATTTCATTGCCACTGGCTGTTAAATTAATATTACCATTTCTTAGAGACACATCTTCCAGTATAAAATTAGCTTTCTGCAGAGTTGCATGACCGCGGATGGATGGGGCAGCCAAGCTGCCTGAAATTTTCATGTCGCAATCCAACATGCCACGCACATCTACACTGTCGGACGATTCTATGATGCTTTCCAGGGCTATGGCACCAGAAAATCCACCGCCCAATGATGGACCGCGCACGCCTTGCCCAATGGACCAATCGCTCTTGACTGCCAGTGGCAGGAATACATTGCCATTTATCTGTTGCTGACGGTAATTCCTGATATTAGCCGTAATTTGCATACCATCCTTCTGTAACTGCAAATTTACATTTGCCAGATTTTTTTTGGCAATGAAATTATGAATTGTAAATGTTCCATTTCCTTCCATGAAGCTGTCGGCGAGAAATTGTAACTGCAATTTTCCGTCGACAATGCCAGCGGGAACTGTCAAATTAAATAGGCGGACGAATTCTTTTGCATTCAATGAATCAATCACAACATTGATGCTATTTTTTTCTCCCCGCACCGCTATGGTTCCCCTATGTTGCAGTCCTGCTCCCGCTAATCGGCAGAGCACGTTGCAGCTCTTTTCTGGTAAATTTATATGGCCATCGTTTATGTGAAAGGTCCCGTGTGTTCGGGATGCTATGCTGCAATTATCCAGCGATATTTTTGAGTAGGAATCCGAAAATTTACCTGCAACCATCAGATCGTATTCATTATTAGCGCGTCCAGAAATATTTAATTGGGAATGCAGCGCAGTTGCCTTCAAGTTAGACATGTTTATGTTAAATAGCTTCGCATATCTTGCTTCTACTTTCAGATTCTCTCCATCTTTCTTAAGAGATAATTTATAGAGCTTGTTTTTTTTGCTCCCAATGCGCAATTTTTCGCTATGTAATTGAGCCGAAATTACTCCCTTAGACAGAGAGTATACCAGGGATCCTTTGCCATCGCCTCCAATGGGCATGATCTTGCTAAAAAACTCAAGACGGGTGAAATCGAAATCCAGAGCACATTCACCATCGTTGCTTAGCACAAATGGACGGGAAGATTGCACAGTTCCGTTTCCAGCGCTGGTCAACTTAAAATTATCCACCAAAAAGCGATCGCCGATACTGATATCCATCAGCGCATCAAATCCTTTTCCAACTATTTTTGCTGAAACTTTCTTAAAATTACGCACACTGCAGGTAAAATTTTCAAAATCATAGCCAAAGACACTGATCCATCCGATATTGCCGCCAATATCCAGCACATTTTTATGAAGACTAGCCGTCAAATTTCCTATATTCTTTCCGGCTCTCTGAAAAACAACGTTGGCCTTCGCATCAGCAGATTCTTTGGCAAAATTATATTTTATATCGCACTTAACCCATACATCTGCAAAAATTCGCTCACAAAATGATGCTGGCGGTATATGTGCCCGTAGCACCTGCAGCGGCAATTCAATTTCCATATTTGATCTTTTTTCTGTCAGATATAAATTTCCCTTAAATTTGTAGGCGAACTTTTCATTCCCGATGAATGCGTTGGTAACGGTAATATCAAACATAAAGTCATTGTAGTTGCCGGCAGCTTCCAATTCGAAGTTATCTTTTTTGTTTTTGGCGATGAGTTCATAGGTTGCTTTTGCATTTTCAGGATTTCTTATGAAAAGCACACCTCCCGTTTCCCAAAAATTATCAAAATTGATTAGGCTACGAGTGCATGTTCCCCGCTCATTCCATACAAATAAAATATCCAACACATGGTAGTTATCGATTTTGCTGTAAAGCTTGTCTCCACCGCTTTGGCTCTTGTATGTTAATCCATTGAGCGTAAATCTCTTGTTCATTATGTTCAGAACACCTTCTCCCAAAGCAAGTTTGGAAATAAATATACGAATGGTTCTCATGAGAGGAATCAATTCTTTCAGTTTTTGATTCATATCAATTTCCTGCCGAGCACCATTCAGGGTAAATGCGCTGACATGGACAGATGATCTGCCAAAAAATTTTGACCTTTTCAAAGATACATCGCGGAATATCAGTTCTATTCCTTCCGAAGATTTGAAGAATATTTCATTTATGTGGGTAAAGTTTTTATTAAGGCCAGTTATGAAAAAATCTATGTTTTGCGTTTTAAGGTAGTGTGCCACAAGGTTTAGCATCCATTGACGACTGCCATCGTAGAACAGAGTCGCTGTCGCAGCCAGCCACGCAACAACAACAGCCACCAACAGCCCAAGGAGTAATTTTATCACCTTTTTGCAACATGATTTCAAAATGTTGGTCCCAAATTTAGTGCGAACTGCAGACGTGAGTCTATATTCTTGCGCCTTCCAATGGGAAATCCAAGATCAATTCTCACGGGCCCAATGTCCGTATAGTACATCATGCCAACACCAATCGCCAGAAATAGCCTCCTGTTTTCGAGGCGTAAATTTGGATCGACGGAATTATTTTTGAAAATTTTTGCCCCATCAAAAAACACAACAAAACCTATATTGTTAGTAATTTTCTGTCTAATTTCCGCATTAAATTCGATGGAAGATTTTCCTCCCATCGGCTGAGCATAGCCATCGGCATCAAACACCATTTCCGTAGCTAATTGATTAGCAAATCCCCGCACAGAACCTATACCACCGGCGTATATTCTTTTGTCAATGGGAATGTCATCGATGCTTTTTCCAAAAATATTTCTGCTAGCTATGCTAAAAGCAAATATAGTTCTTTTGCTTTCATTTAGAGCAAAATTATGTACATAGCTCAGATCACAGGTGCGCATACTTCCGGCCAATCCCATAAGTTGAATGTGCGAAAATTTTGCTGTTATTTTGTATCCCATCGTAGGATTCAGTATGTTATCAGTCGTATCATAGACAATCTCCATTGGAAGCTGCAGACTTTTATATTTTTTCATATTAGCTCTATTACCGCGAAAAAAAACTTCACTTCCATCCAGTGAGATATCCTCAAACACAACACCGGTTCTCACTAACAAGCCAGAAGCTATGGAATAATTAAACATTGCAGAAATTTTGTCATTTTTCCTGAAAAAAACATTGGTCAATTCCTGTTTGCGGGATATCAAATATTCAGTTACATTATTTTTGCATAGCACATCCGGCTGCAATAGCGAAACGGCAAAGGCGTAGTCTATTCGCTTTGACCGCATCGGCGAACATTCGAGCAAGATGCGTAGTTTTTCAGCTCCACCAAACACGTTGGCATTGGTCCAGGCAATGCGGGTAATTACGGCCTTCAAGCTTTTCTGCATCTGGGATTTTTTCTCAAAATTCATGCTGCGCATTCCAGAATACAGTAAACTACATTCGATGGAATGTTTTTTACCTTCCTTTAGAGTCAATAGGATAGGAACTTTATTACCATTGGTCTTGTCAGCCATTGGCTCAATTTGAACACTTGAAAATATTTGATAACTGCTAAGAATTTCCGCTGTCTTTAACAATTTTTCGTTATCGAAAACTTCTTCTTCATGCCAGTCAATCCTGTTCTTTACAAATTGCTGATCTATGCCGGGAAATGCCTTTATCTCTGTGGAAGAAAATTTTACGTTCTTTCCGGGATCAATTTGCAATTTTAAAATAGCTTTGTGATGCTTGTAATCAACATGTACCCTTTTTTCCAAAACTCTTGGACTAAAAAATCCGTTCTTTTGTAGATTAAAAACAGCTGCTGTTACAACTTTTTTCATTTCCGCCATTGATGCAATCGTCTTTTGGAAAGCTGCTTCCAAATCACCTTTGTATTTTTTTGCCAATTCTTTGCTCAAGCCCACATAGTGTACCTGCGTTTTTATTGTAAATACCTCTTTTGTGTCGACCAACAATTTCACCAAAACTTTCTTGGAATTTACCAAGGATACTTTATAGGAGACTTCCGCATTGTAGAATCCATCGTTGTGGGTCTTTTTGTATATTTCAATTATATCATTGTCTAACCTTTCCCTAAGAGTATTCATGCTGCCAACGGATTTATCCTGTTTCTGAAATGTGCGTATTTCCTTTATTTTAGATTCTAGATACGAATAAGAAAAAAAATTCGACAACATTTGCATTAATCGGTTGCCGGGGGTTATAAATTTCAACTCAACTTGGTAATAAAAATCATGTAAATCCTGGCAGCGAACGTCGATGTGATTGGTAGCATGGAGCAATGATGCTCCACAAAAATACAGGTAACACAAAATTACGGCAAAACCGAACAATCCGACGGTACCGCCTATGCGATTTTTGCAGCCAAATATTGCACTAACAGAATAATTACTACCGCAATTTTTTAGCACCATATAGTTCTCAATTCTTTCAAACTACCGCTATTTTTGATGGTATTCCGAATTTCTTTCATTAATCTATTCATAAATCGAATATTGTGGATATTAATTGCATGCAACGCTAATAATTCACTGGCCTTTAATAAATAATGCAGATAAGCCCGCGAAAACACTTGACATGTAGCACAATCGCAGTCTAATTCAATGGGATTATCATCGTGCTCATATTCTGACCTTTTTAAATTGATATGCTCCCTGGTTGGGCTATCTCGGAATGCACGCTTAACAAGTGCTCCGCCGTGCCTTGCAATTCTAGTGGGATGGACACAGTCAAAGGTGTCTATGCCAAGTGATACGCCGACAAATATATCTGATATGCCACCTATCCCCAGTAAGTGAATGGGACGAGCAGCATTTATATGGGTCGTTGCCATTTCAATTACCTCGTACATTTGGGACTTTGTGGAACCGAGAGTTCCTCCTATGGCAGTCGCAAAAAATGCATGATCATTGATAAATTCCGCGCTATGTTTCCTTAGGTCCGCATGCACACCTCCGTGCACTATGCCGTAGAGTGCCTGAGATCCATCATCTCTGCATATAAACTCGCCAAGAGATCGCTTTTCCCATCGATGTGAGCGTTCCATCGAAAGTTCTGTGTATTTTTTATCGCCGTGAAATGGAGTGCATTCATCAAACGCTACGATAAAATCAGCTCCGAGGTTTTTTTGAATTTCCATGGATTTTTCCGGTGTCAGGATTTGAGTGCTTCCATCCCAATAGGATCTAAAAGTAGCCCCGTCTTCATCTATTTTTAGCAGACTCGAAACGCCTGACCTTTTTCCTTTTATCTCATCCGCCACCGATCCCAACCCGAGACTGAATATTTGAAAACCACCTGAATCCGTCAACATTGGACCATTCCATCCCATAAATTTATGCAATCCACCACGTTTCTTTATGTATTCTGATCCTGGATATGAAAATAAATGATAGGTGTTAGAAAGAATGATTTGTGTTTGTGCTTCCATCAACTGCTGCGGAGACACTCCTTTTACGCTGGCCTTGGTGCCGCAAAAGATAAACGCCGGAGTTTCAACGACACCGTGGGGAGTCTCCAGGATACCGCACCGCTCTTTTGTTCTTGAAAAATCAGCAAAATTTCCGCCACACGAAATAGCATTAAAATTAAATTTATCATACATTTTTTGTTTTGTGCACCAACAACCCGGACAATTCTACTAGAGGGCCGCACAAAACAGCAATGATTAATCTTATAAAGTAGGTAGCAAAAATGTATGTTTTGCAGAGAGAAGATATGGAAACAGGATTTTCTGCCAGCACTTTCCATGCCAACGTAGAAAACACGCAGTTGTCCACAAATGTTGATATGGCCATTGTAAATATTGATCTTGCAGAAATATATTTTTCGCCGAATATTCTTTTTAGAGCAGAATACGTGCGAATATCAGCAAATTGACTCACAACATAGGCAATAATACTGGAAATAAACAATACAAGACATGGAGAAAACAAATTTCGCAATTCTGCGTGAAAGTTATGGCATTCTCCGGCTTCTATCGGCGGATGCAAAACAGCTATCTCCATAATGACAGCGAAAAGCAAATAGCAACAAAAACTCAGATACAAGTTAGTTTTCGCTGTTTTCTCTCCATAATATTCATTGAGGATGTTATCCACCGCAAACACCGAGGAAAACACAACCGTGCCAAGTGCTACAGGATTTTCGGTGCAGGCGTACTTCGTTAATTTCAAAACCTGTATATTGGAGGCTATTACTGCAACGCAGGTATAGGCATACAACCCACCTGGACCAAAAAACCTCACAACACCCAGAATCGACAAAAAACAAATGACCAACGTTGCTAGGCTCAAGATTTCCGGGATCATAGCGACTTTATTCTCTTCTACATTTCCTTTTTGGACCCTATCTTTTTTTCATCTTATAATCTATCCATCCAATGTTGTTATCATCCCTCATGTAGACTACATTGACGGATTCATTGGACACGTTTTCAAAAACTAAAACGCGAGTTTTACCACTGAGGCGACTGGCGGCATCACTTACGCTCAACAGCGGTAGATCATCCAGTATTTCGGCTATAATTAAAGGGTTACTTTCCGCTTCTTCTTTTTCCTTTTTTAGGGAATCATTGAGGGAATTATCAAACTCGACCATTTCAATCTTGCGGGAACGGCCGAAACAGTTACAACACTTTTTTTTGGCTATTTGTTGCTCTATTTTTTGCAAAACACCATCGAAGCTGATTCTTGGATCATCGGAGTTGTTGGATGCATGATAGGCATCTTTGGATTTTGTTTTCACGTCCATGTTAGTGATAAAAATATGGTTGTCTTTTTTCATGACTATATTCACTTCGATAAAGTCCTTTGCATATTTTTGCGCAAGTTCGATGCAGTCTTGTCTCGCTTTGTTAGTAAGAGCTTCCCCAATTTCCATATGACGACCTGAAAAAGAAAATTTCATGTTAACCTCCACCATAAAAACAACACCCACAAAAAAAGCTTCATGCTCCTACTCCTACACCCCGACCGGTTGTCTTTGCTCTACCTCTACCGAGTCATTTTGCGACAATGTCCAGCCGTATGGGATTATAATCTTTTGGATTTAATATATCAAACCTTCCAGATCATGGCCTAGGTGTATGGTCCCATATTGTGGAGGGTTGGTATTATTATAAAAGGATTGGGATTATTTTTCCAAGAATTTATGACGAATTCATATGGAGTCATGCCTTTTAGAGTTTTTAATCGT
>JAITRU010000030.1 GCA_031288225.1 Holosporaceae bacterium
CCAAACGGCTTCTAGAATACGCTCTATGGCAGCTGCTGCCAGGCAGGCAATAGCTAATCGATGATGGGATTTGGTATTATGTATCGGAAATTTGCTGGTTTTTCGCGCATAAAAATCCAATTTCTTACGGTGATTGAGTATATAACTCCTGCATAACTTTAGACAACGCGAAGTACGGCGAAAATATGCGTCGTACTTTTCTTGGAAACTATCAAATTCATTCTATGAGCTTCAGTGGCTTTCTTTTTTATCGGTTATACAGGGGTTATACAAAGTCGCAGTTATGCAAGATTTTCTAAGAGGCCAGACCATCATTTTTTGCTGGAATTTGAGATGGTGCGCCCTGTAGGATTCGAACCTACGACCTGCGGCTTAGAAGGCCGACGCTCTATCCAGCTGAGCTAAGGACGCCTAAATCAAGTTCAGACTAAATTAAAAATATTCTATTAGCAAGGGAAAAGATTCTGGCGATATCCAAAGCAAAATGTCTTGCATAATAGGCAGTTCTAGTCGTTGGAAGAGACAGAAGAATCTCTCACAAACTTTTCTCGACTAGCTGCAAAAATCCCGCGATTGCCAATTGTGCAACAATAATTATCGGCTATTTTAGCCCTTCATTCGTGAAACGGCGATTTGTGTGTACGAGTTCAAACAATGTTTGGAACAATCTCTTGATTTTCCAGCAAAAATTCTACAATAGCATCCAATTTTTTCAGGCCATTTGCAGTTAGCTGCAATTTTGTGGGATGTTTTTTCATAAGTTGCCGATGGACCAGGAACTGCACCTTCTCGGATTTCAGAATGTTGTCGATGTGTTGCCGCAATCCACGCAGATCAAAGGCTTCCAATGTAATGCCTTCTGTTAGACGCAGGCCCATCAGCAGCATCTCAGCAAGTTCTTCTTGGGCAGAGAGGACTCTAGTATAGGCTCTAGCGCTGTCGCCCTTGCCTAGTAATTTACACCATGCCTTGGGATCTTCTGTCTTTGCAATTTCATTTTTGCGGCCTGCAATGGTCAATCGCGAATGGGCACCGGGACCAATCCCCAGGTAGTCTCCATATCGCCAATAGTTTATATTATGGATACATTCGTAGGATGGTTTTGCATAGTTGGAAACTTCATAGCGCAACATTCCTTTAGTTTGCAGATAATTTTTGATAAAATTATATAGTCGCACTTCATGCTTTTCATCCATAGCTCGCAAATCTCCCGACAGTAATTTTGCAAAAAATACTGTGCCTTCTTCGTAGGTCAGCTGATAGCAGGAAATATGCTTACAATTAAAATCAATGGCAATGGATAAATCCTTTTCCAAATCTCCGGAAGTTTGTTCGGCGTAGCCGTAGATAAAATCGAAGCTAAAGTTTGTAAAAATCTTTGCCACCATTTCGGCAGCCAGCAGAGCCTGTCCTGCCGTATAAATCCGTCCCAAGAATTGGAGATTAGCGTCAAAAAAACTTTGAACTCCAAGGGATATTCTATTGATGCCGGCACGGCGAAAGTCCAGCAAATCCTCGCCAGTAAACGTCGCTGGATTAGCTTCTAGGCTGATTTCCAAAGATGAATTCAAAGAATATTTTTTGCATAAAAAATTTATGATGTTTTCAATGAATTTTGGCTCCATGAGAGACGGCGTACCCCCTCCAAAAAAAATGCTCCCCAAGCATAGTCGAGAGTTCGAGATTGTTTCTCGTTGATCCCGACCATGGACGATGGTCGGAATATTTCCACCAACTTGGATTGATTCGTGTGGAGATGAGCCTATGTGCACAGTATCAAATACTGAACTCCGTTCCAATTGTTCCAGCTCACGTTGTAGATCTAGTAGCAGGTATTCTGCCACATCCTTGGCTATGGAAGGATTGCGTGCCACAGCCGGAGCCATTGGTTTGCTGGCAAATCCACAATAGGGACATTTGGACAGACAAAATGGCCAATGAATATAGATAGATAGCTGTCTGTTTTGTGCTTTTATAGCCGTATGTGCCATCATTTTACGGCCTGCCCAGGACGAATCCACTGGCTACCAAATAAATTTCTCTGGATTCATTCCGACTTGCCTGGGGCTTAAAGAAGACTACTCGGCGAAAGATGGTTTTTAGATGAGAAGCGAATCTTTTTTCTTCACCTCCCTGAAATATTTTAATCACAAGAGCTCCGTCCATTTGCAGTATTTTACACGCAAAAATCAACACATTTTCCACCAATGCCATAATTTTTAGGTGATCTATTTGGCGATGCCCGGTGGTGGAGGGAGACATGTCGGATAGAATAAGATCAGCCTTTTGTTCCAGATACTCAGCTACGGCGGATTGGAGTGCCATATCTTCGAAATTTCCAACATACTGATGAACTCTATCCAGAGGAGCAAACGGTAACAGATCAAGTGCAACGATTTTTGCGTTTTCCGCTGCTCTCGCCGCCAGCAACTGACTCCAGCTGCCGGGTGCAGCACCAAGGTCTATGATGCTGGTGGCATTTTTTATGAGGGCAAATTTATCATCTATTTCCATTAATTTAAAAATGGCACGCGAGCGGTATCCCGCTGTACTGGCCTGTTTTACAAAGCCATCGTTTAGTTGACGGCACAACCATTGTCTGGACGACTGCTTCATTTTTTTCTCAATTTTCATGTTTCAATCCGTTTGTTTTTTTGTTTTCATTGGGAAAATTTCATTAATTTCATAATTGACGAAGCTTGCCATGGGCAAAAGGCAATGTTCACTGACTGTCTTTCGGTGTATGATTTTTAAATCTACCACGCTGTTACATATCTAGCAACGTTAATATGCTCAAAATTTAACAAAAATATTCGATGGATTGTGAGCAATCTCCATTATACACAATGCGATTTGAAAATGTCTCTTGGCCGGGATTGCCAATAAAAATGAACATAAACCATACAGTTTGCTGATTTTTCAGCATCTAAACGTTTTTGGAATTAGTTGCGTACAAATTTCGATATTTTTCCAACTCTCTACGTAGCGTTACGTCGTTTCTGCTTCCAACTCTAGTGAACGATGGATCGCTCTTTTTTACAATCCTGATGGCATCAGGCATCGTTGATGCACCTTCATGCTGTTGATTTTGAGATTTAACAGCGGAGATATCATCCGCCACCTGGTCATTGGGCTTGCGCAATTCTGTATCTTTCTTTGCTAAATTGATGGTAGCGGATGGCTCTTGTTTCTCGGGCTTTGGATTGTGCATCTGCCAGTTTGGTTCCAGAATATGTTTGTCTGTGTATTTCACTAAGTCATCCGGGGATTTCGGATTCTTTTTCGAGGACTTTATATTTTCTTCATCTTCATTTTTATACTTTTTCTTTTTTTTATCCGTCGTTTTCTTTTCCTCCTCCTCTTCCTCTTCATCGGTTTTCTTCTTTCTATTCCTCGTTTTCCTATCCTCACTTTTTAATTTTTTCCCTATATTTTCTTCATCTTCCTCATCATCATCTTCTTCATGTCTTTTCTTCTTTTTTTTAGCTATTTCTTTCTCATCCTTTGATTTGTTTTCTACACTTTTTAAATAATTTTTATATGCAGCTTTAAGTTTCTTCACTTCTGAGTTAGAGATTGTCTCATCATTTTCTGCAGTTTTAATGAATTGATCAATGCATTTGCACTCGCCATCACTGTGATTATCTTTTTCTTTTTTACTAGACGCTACGGCAACAGTGTTAATTAAATTAAATGACATACTAAAAATAATTAGCCGAGTTAAAAACAATAAATTCCACATGTTATATAATCCCCAACAAAAGAAGCTACAATTTGTGTTAACCAAAGATAACTAACGCCAAAACGATTTACCGTACCTAGTTACAGCAATTCCACTACTCTAGTAATTAATACTCCTAAAGATTAACATACAGTTTCTATGTAAAAAAAATACAATGAAATTTGATATATACCCAATCACCGTGAGATTTCAGACGAAAAATGCTGTAATCACAATAAAGACTCACCAATAAAATCCAATTTCCTACGGTGATCGAGTATACCTTGCTAATCCCTAATTCGCGCTAGAGCTATTCCGCTAAAAATCCAACTCACTGTAGTAGGAAACGGGGGCTATGCCAGGAACTCTATCTCCCAATATACTTCTGAAGGATGGACGGGATTTTATCCTGACGTACCAGCATTTTACCTGGGGATACTTATCCCACTCCACTGACCCTACGTAGTCTATACACGAAATTTGTGCGGCTGCTGCCATATCTGCCAAGGAAAAATCATTGCCTGCCAACCAATTTCTTCTATCCATCTGCCAGGATATATAATCCATATATCGCTTCATGGCAGCGACGCCGTTGCGGATTTTTGAGGAATCCGGAGACGATTTACTCTCCGTATATTTTTTGATAATTTTCTCAAAGACGATGTTTTTTCCGACTTCATTAAAAAACATTTCATTAAATATTTCCGTAATTCGGCGAGTTTCAGCTTTTTCCTTTTGGCTCATGCCTAGTATGCTATGGGCACGATGCGTCTGCTCCATATGCTCAACGATTGCATACCATCCCTCCAGCAGAGTACCTTCATCCATCAATGCCGGAATATCGCAAGTCATATGGAATTCAGAAAATTTATTATTTCTCTTCCAGGGTATTTCCTCCACAGACTCATATTCTAGAAATTTTTCATACAAATAAATTCTGATGATACGACTAAACGCGCATAGTGGGTAATGGTAAAGTGTTCTCATTTTTTTTTAATCCAAATCTAAATTATTATGTTGGTAAATCTCCGTTTATTATGCATAATTTTTTGGTAATGTATAATATACTATGGGGCTAGAGTATGAATTTGGGCTGGCGGTAGTATGCCGAGCGCGGTATTTTATACCAAGAGGTACATGTTCCGGTGCATGCTGGGATCAAAGTTATGTGGAATAATATCGATGATAGTAACGTGTCCGACCTGCAATAGCAGATATTCCGTTAAGGATGAAGTAATTGGAGAGAGCAAATTGGTTCGCTGTGCCGTATGCTGCACTATGTGGCACTACGTTGCTGCCAATTATACCGCAGCCACCAAGCAATCTAGGGTGTGGTACATGATTTATTGGACTGTATTTTGGTTTGCGGTGTTTTTGTCTATTTTTTCATTGTTTTTTGCAAGAGATGCTATGGTGAGGATATGGCCTCCAGTTACTAATTTCTATAGGGCTGTTGGTTTGGGAGTTGATGGTACAAAAAAAAATCTACAAATCCAAAATGTATCCAATTTTTTTGTGCAGAAGAGTGGAAATTTATACATGGGATTAAAGGGAGAGATTGTCAATGTATCTGATAGGGTACAGGTGTTGCCCTGCGTAACCATATCTCTACAAAATGAAGAATCCGTTACAGATTCGAAGGAAGAACGGCGTGCTCCCTATAAAAAAACATGGACCCATGATATGAACTATAAGAAGCTGTTACCGAATCAGCAGGTTGTTTTTGAAACTGAATTGCAAAGTGTTCCCTATCACAATCTAATTTGCGATTTAAAGTTGGATGTTATGTAAAACCTGGTTTTTGTGGTAACCTAAAGCCGTAGCGTTTTTTTAATGTGATAAAAATGGTCATGTTTAGCAGCAGGCGTCACGGCGATACCTACAGAAATTTTATCTTTGCTGTCTACAATCGCTGTGTGGAGTTTCTTGGCATTATTGTATTTTTTGTGGCACTATCGACAATAGTTGCTACGATTTCTTATTGCCCGGAAGATCCATCCTTCAACACTGCCATAGATGGGCCAACATCCAATCTATTGTCAATTGTCGGCAGCTATTACGCCGATGCGATAGTGCAGTTTCTCGGCCATACCTCCTACGTTTTTTCTTTAATCTTGCTATCATTTGGCTACCAGCTGATGAAATTTCACGTGGTTTCGTTTTTTCGTATTCTCATTGGCATTGTATGCAGTATCACTGGCGCAACATTGTTGGCCATTTTACCAATGACAAACAAAGCGGCCGCCGGTGTCATCGGTATTTTGTTATCCAATGCCATCGGTAGCTATGTGGATTTTTCTGTTCACCATATTTTTTTACCAGTAGCACTAACGATGGCGGGCATTTTTGTGGGTAGTTTTATTTTTGCTGTCAGATTTTATTTTTCTCACATTAAATTGCTGGTGGAAAGCATATGCCATTTATTTTCTATGCTGAAGAATAAAATTGCGGATAACAAAAATCCGGATGAATACACTAATATTGTTGTTGGTACTGATGGTAGCCCCGTGCCAAGCAGCGGTGCTGGTGCTGCGGAATTTGGCATAAAAAGATTCCATATTCTAGAGAAAATACAAAGCAAATCTTCGGCTCAAAAAAATCGGCAGATTCCCGGAGGGAAATTTTCCATTCCACCTTTATCTCTATTGAAGGAATCGCGTAATTCGGAGGAAAAATTATCAGATGTGGAGCTGAAAGCTCGCTCCATTAGCCTGATAGGCGTTCTGAAGGATTTTGGCATTGATGGCGAAATCACCGGTGCAAGTCCAGGTCCCGTTGTTACGCTCTATGAGCTGAAACCTGCGGCTGGAATTAAATCGTCTCGCGTTATCGGATTATCCAATGACATAGCGAGATACATGAGCGCCGTTTCAGCTCGTGTTGCCGTCATCCCTGGACGAAATGCACTTGGAATCGAACTGCCAAACGTCAAGCGCCAGATTGTTTTTCTGCGAGAGTTGTTGGAATCAAATGCCTATATAAAATCCGCCTGTGCTCTCCCCATATCCCTCGGCAAAGATATTTCCGGTGGAGCCATTGTTGCTGATCTTGCCAAGATGCCTCACCTACTCATAGCCGGTACGACAGGCTCCGGCAAGTCAGTAGGCATAAATGCAATGATTTTATCGCTGCTTTATAGATTGTCTCCGGATCAGTGTAAATTTATCATGATAGATCCAAAAATGCTGGAATTATCCGTTTATGACGATATTCCACATTTGCTTACTCCGGTAGTCACAGATCCGCAAAAAGCCATTGTGGCACTGAAGTGGGCCGTAAAGGAAATGGAATCAAGATATAAAGCCATGTCAAAACTTGGAGTTAGGAATATCGAAGGCTATAATTTTAAAATTGATGGATTCCAGAGATCCAATGAACCAATTACACGTAAGGTTCATACGGGATTTGATTCTGACACCGGAGCTCCAATATATGAAGAACAGGTGATGAACTTCGAACACCTTCCCTACGTTGTAATCATCGTGGATGAAATGGCAGATCTGATGTTGGTATCTGGGAAAGACATTGAAATTGCTGTGCAGAGGTTAGCTCAGATGGCGCGAGCCGCCGGAATTCATTTAATCATGGCTACTCAGAGACCATCTGTGGATGTTATTACCGGTACCATCAAGGCCAATTTTCCTACCAGAATCAGTTTCCAGGTAAGTTCAAAGATAGATAGTCGTACAATTCTCGGTGAGCAAGGTGCTGAACAATTGCTGGGGCATGGGGATATGCTTTATCTTGCCTCCGGAGGACGAATGACACGCATACATTGTCCATTTGTCAGCGATGAGGAAGTGGAGAAAATCGCATCATATTTGAAAACTCAGGGAGAACCACGCTATATTACCAGCATTCTTGATGCCGATGATGAAACATCTGATGATGGCTATGGCGATGACCTATCCGAAGGAGATCCAATGTACAAGGAAGCACTTGCCTTGATTTTGAGAGAAGGAAAGGTATCCACCAGTTTCATTCAGCGGCATCTGAAGTTGGGCTATAATCGCGCCGCTCGCATAGTCGATATGATGGAGGCCGCCGGTATAATTTCTGCCGCCAACCATGTGGGAAAAAGAGAAATAATTGGACGATGAGTTCCAAGAGTAAATTAGATTGTCGCTAGGCTCATTACCAATGCATCACATGCATTGCCGTGTTGGCAAAAATTTTGGTAATATCCTTTGCGCCTAGCTATTTTTTGAAACCCAATAGATTCGTATAGAGCAATGCCACCGACGTTATCTTCGGATACTTCAAGAATAATTTTTTTTAGGGATCGTTGTTCTGCATGAACTATGACATTTTTCAATAGATATTTCCCATATCCTTTGTTTCTGCAAGCACTTAACACACACATGGTTATGATCTCAGTTTCGTCGATCAGAGAGTTGCATAAAACAAATCCAACAGGTTTTTGTTGAAATTTTAGCAGAAAACCAAAAAAAGAGCCTTTGGACAACATGGAGCTGAAGCTTTCAACATTCCAGGCATCTCGAAAACATTCACCATGAATTCGCGCTAAAACAGCAGCATCAGTTGCCGATAGCGAGAATATATCTGCACTTGGCAATAACATGCCTTTATTTCTTGGCACGTGTTTCTCTCTGTCGGCTGTTTTCTATAATATTAATGGCTACGTCTAGGCTCATGGAAAGAATAGATTCAGAATTTTTCTTGATGGATATGTATTTATTCTTAAAAAACACGAACGGTCCGAATCTGCCAATGCCAATTTTCACATCTTCACCTTCGTAGATTCCGATGCTCTTTGGCAACTGCATTAGCTGGCAGGCCGTAGGAAGATCCAGACTTTTAACCTCCACAAATTGTGGAACAGAGGCACGCACTGGCTTGGGGGCGATCCTCTTTTTGCCTTTTGTTTTTGATTGTTCGCTCCCTTCTCTGGTCGTGGAATTTTCCACAAATTTCGTTGGTTTTTCCAGGTATATGCCATAGGGACCTTTTTTTACGAAGATTTCTTGCTGATCTTTGGGATCAACACCGATAAATTTCGGATATTCAGATGAATATGCCAATACTTCGTCATCTGAGCTACTAAAGGAATCAAGTTTTCTAACATAGTTGCAACCAGGATAGCGAGAACATCCTATGAATGAGCCAAATTTACCAATTTTCAGACTCAATTCTCCGGCTTGGCATTCTGGGCAGCTTCTTGATAGGTCACCTTCATTAGTACCAAATAGAAAAGACTTCATGGATTCATTTAATTGGTTAATTACATCGGAAATCTTGATGTCTTTTGTTTGGGCAACGTTAGCACAGAAGCTTGTCCAAAAATCATTCAGCACATCTATGCGTGTTTTATTTCCGTTGGATACATCATCCAGGAATTGTTCCATGTCTGCAGTAAATCCGTATTCCAAATATTTGCTGAAAAAGTTCAGCAAAAACGAAGTAACGAGGCGACCGCGTATTTCAGGAAAGAAATACTTTCTTTCCAGTTTAACATATCCTCGGTCCTGTAATACCTGCAAAATGGAAGCATAGGTGGATGGCCGGCCAATTCCGAGCTCTTCCAATTTTTTTACCAAACTTGCTTCGGAAAAGCGAGGAGGTGGTTGGGTAAAATGTTGCAAGTTTTCCAGCTTTCGCATGGGCGTAGCATCGCTTTTGGTCAGCGGAGGCAGTACTCCATCAACGCATTCGTCACCCTCATCCGCTGTTTGTGTATCATCCTTTCCTTCCTCATAAATTTTAAGAAATCCATTAAAAACTAGCGTATTCCCCGTTGCCCTAAAGATGTTTTTTGCCGTTGCAGTGTCGGTAATATCAACTTGTACTTGGTCAAATACAGCCGAGGACATTTGGGATGCCACGGCTCTCTGCCATATCAAGTTGTAGAGGCGATATAAATCCAAACCTACGCTGGATTTTACACTGTCCGGCACCATTGTTACATCAACGGGTCGGATGGCTTCGTGAGCTTCCTGAGCATTCTTTACTTTGTTGCTGTAGATGCGGGGAGACTGCGGAAGAAAATCCTTACCGTATTTATGATAAATAAGATCTCGCATCTTCTCCACAGCTTCCTTTGCTAAATTAATACTGTCGGTCCTCATATAGGTTATGAGCCCGGTGGTTTCTCCATTTATATCGACTCCCTCATAGAGATTTTGAGCCAACTGCATCGTTTTTTTTGCACTGAAACCAAATTTTCGTGACGCTTCCTGCTGCAAAGTCGAAGTAATAAAAGGTGGAAATGGATTACGTTTTACGGTTTTTTTCTGCACATCGCTCACAATGTAGGACTGGTCAGTGAGTTGATTTTTTATCAACAGCGCTCTTTCTTGATTATCGATTGAAAACTTATCAAGTTTTTCACCTTCAAAATGAGTTAACCTTGCCGAAAAATTTTTTTTATTTTTTGCTTCAAATTTCGCTTCGATGGTCCAGTATTCCCGAGTCTTAAATTCCTCGATTTCCGTTTCTCTCTCGGTGATGATGCGGAGAGCCACCGATTGCACTCGGCCAGCCGATTTGCTACCGGGCAACTTCCTCCAAAGGATGGGAGATAGGGAAAATCCCACCAAATAATCCAGAGCGCGCCGTGCCAAATAGGAATCCACCAGATTGATATTTAGATCTCGTGGATTAGCCAGGGCTTCCTTTATGGCGTTTTTCGTAATTTCATGAAACACGATGCGTCGAACCGGAACGTTGAGCTTTTTTTTTTCTTCAATTACTTCCTTGATATGCCACGAAATGGCTTCTCCCTCCCGATCAGGGTCCGTTGCCAGCAAAAGCTCATCGCATTGCTTCAGATGTTTTAGGATATCACCAATGCATTTTGTCCCGCGACTACTCATTTCCCAGGTCATGGCAAAATCTTCTTCGGGACGAACACTACCACTCTTTGAGAGTAGGTCTCGAATGTGCCCGTAGCTGGCCAACACTTTGTAATCCGCTCCCAAGTATTTATTAATTGTTTTGGCTTTCGCCGGAGATTCAACTATCACTAAACGCATATGAAACAACCCTATCTATCCAGCACGAGACACACCTTCTGCCCGTGTAATCTCACAATCTTATTGGAAAGCTCCAACTCCAGCAAAGCAGCCAGCACTTCCTGTGGTGGCACTTTGATAGAAGCAATTAGCTCATCGATGGTGATTGGCACAGAACTCAGGGAACTCATGATCTGTCTCCGCGTTTGCTCCACATCACGCTCGGAAGCCTGCGCCACAAAAGGCTCCCGATTTTCATGCAGAGACCTTCTAATGACTTTCCGTTCTTCCAGATAATCTAAAATATCCCGCGCGCTTTGAACTAAAATTGCACCTTCCTTGAGAAGAGTATTGCATCCTACGCTACGTGGATCAAGAGGAAATCCTGGAACGGCAAACACATCACGGTCATATTCCAGAGCCATGCGGGCAGTTATGAGGGACCCCGATTGAGCCGCTGCCTCCACCACAACAGTGCCACAGGATATGCCGGCGATAATTCTGTTGCGCCTTGGAAAAAAATGTGGCTGTGGTGCCGTATCGCATGGCATTTCTGCAATGATGCAGCCATTCTTAACAATCTCTTCATACAATTTCGCATTTTCCTGCGGGTAGACTACATTTATGCCTCCGGCAAGTACAGCAATGGTTCCATTTTGTAAACTTCCAAGGTGAGCATTGGTGTCGATGCCCTTGGCAAGCCCAGAAACTATCACGGTATTTTCCCTACTTAACTCATTACAGAAACTGCTGCAGAATTTATTCGCATGGATGGATGAATTGCGAGATCCCACAACCGAAAGGATATTTTTTTTGTAAAAATCCAATATTTTGCTTTTTTCGCCAAGTAGAGTTAGTAGCGGAGGAGGATCCGGAATATTTCTCAGCAAAGGTGGATATAATTCATCCTCAAAAAATACGATGCGGCCACCAATTGCCTTCAGTGTAGCAAATTCTTCCGTAATTTTTTCATCACTACACAGCTCAAAGTGCTGCGAAGATGAGTCGGATGATTTATCGTACCTATCAAATGTCTTTATGCGAGATTTATGTAGCACAGGCAAAACCTTCAATAACTTTTCGCCGCTGCCGTACACCTTTAGAAAATTCCAAAATGTAGATGGCCCGATGGATCCGCTGCGTATTATTTTCAATCTCGCGAGTTTTTCTTTTTTAGATAGCACAGAACCTCCGGGAAATTATGCGCAACTGGCTAATATCTCAAATCCACTGATTTGCTTCATTGGATCACGGCAATGGTTAAAAAAATGCAAAAAGACAGTGCCGTATATAATAAACCTATTGCAAAACGGATTAAGACGGATTAGGTAAGCAAGATTTGTGAAAAGGAATATTTTTCGTTATTGAATTGGGAGCTAGGTGAATTGCAAATTATAGATACCGGCGATTATGATGAATCTCATGGGCAACTTTTTCTGAAAATTGCGATAAATTGTTCTGAGAATGTTGAATATTTTGAGCTTAGAAAAAACATTTTCAATGGCTATTTTAGCAGAAGAGACTGTTTTGTTACGAGCTTTGGCAGCCGCTGCCAGGCGGGAAATAGCTAATCGATGATGAGATTTGGTATAAAATTCAATTTCTTAGGGTGATTGAGTATATACATGAACTATTTTGAAAGTGCATTCGTTAGCGCAACGATTTGGCTGATATTTGAGCGAAAATGCGACATTGCAAACGCACTTTCAAAATAGTTTATGTATACATCCCAATTTTAATGACAATATCTTGGGTGTTTCGGTATGTTTTTTGTGTCTCAAATGCGAAAGATAAGAATTTCTTTATCATTTTGCTCTACAATATAACTGAAATTGCGGAACGTTTAATGTTGGAATTTTTATAAACCTTGTTTTTGGGAAATCTTTTTTGGAAGCGAACTTTCCAAAACTGCAATTTGTTTCCTGTGCACGAAGATTAGGTATTGGCTTCGCTAAAAGAAGCACTAAGAAACTGATACTGGGAACTTTTTTTTATGGTGGCATTTTAGTGATGAGTTAAGTTGCTGAAATATAGCAAAGAATATCCGATGAAAAAGAATGAACCACGTTGGCGATTTATCGAATGAATTTGGGAAAGCAAAAAATGCAAAAAATGGTCAGAATAAGCTGTAACTTGTTGGTTTTGATGTATTCCTTATATGCGTTGGAATTTGGGCATTGTACCGACAATCAAACAACGACGGGAACATCAACTGAGATGCCAGCGACAGGAGCATTAATTGAGTCGACAACAACAGGAACACCAACAGGATTACCTCCTGCCCAGTCTTCGCTAAATAGTGGCTACGTACCGATTCAATTCAATAAAACTGCACTAACATCCCAAACTAATGACAACACCAGTAATTCTTCGTTAGTTCGTGATTCGGCTAATCCAGACTATGAATATGTAGCAAAAGATATACATGAATACAAACCGGATACAGCGACGACTTCCAGTGTTAATATAGAAAAAGAAATAAAGTTTAGAGATTATATTCCTCTACCAATTAATCCGTGCAATCCAGAATCTATAATAACTCAGCTGAAAGAACACAACTTACGTCCACCAGATGATAAGACTATCCAAAAGATGCGTGCATGCCAAGAGCAATACGATAGAAATATTGAACTAATATTGGACATGTATGATAAGGAAATTCGGCAATATAAAGAAAGTTGTGAAAACAATTCTTCGGCAAAGAAAAAGAAAAAAGAAAAAAACTTAAAACCTGAATTAAAAAAAGAAAGCATATTGGAAGCAGTGAAAGCTCAACAAAAGTTAATTAACTCTATTAAAGAGTACTCAACTATACTGGAGAGTAATACTGTTAGTGTTGATGCTTTCAATCCAATTAATGTGTTATACTTGCAACTTACTGCATATAAACACTTTTGCGAAACAATCAGGAATAAAATAAGTGAAACATATGAAAAAGGTACCTATGCTACTTTGGAAAAAGCATTGCAGGCTAATAGCGATTTCTGTGATAAGCTTCCGCCTCCACCGTACGCAGAATTAAGGGGAAATCTATTGGAGGTTTATAAAGAATTAACAAATATTATAACCGGTAAAAATGTGGCAGAATCAATACCCAAGGAAAGCAATGAGCTATTGGAAAAGGCAAAGTTAACCTGTGAAAGTTGCCAAAAAGCACTTGCAACATCCACAAGCATGCTAGAACTCCTGGAGAAGACAAATGACATTGTCAATGCATACAACGGCATTGCTTCCATTGCGAAAAAGGAATGCAAAATTAAAGTAAACAACACTGCGACATATTTTGCACTAGGCAAGTATCTTGGGATTATTTCGCTGCATTACTATTGGCTAATGTATCAAATTGCAGTGATTTACATTGGTAAATATCAAACCGCACTGGATAGCGATATACAAAATTATAAAAACGCTATGAGTAAAGACAAATATAAAGATAAACAAACTGCAGAACAGCAAGAACTCGTTATACATAGAAAACAAACAACCATAGTAGCAATAAAGGAGATAACTCGTGCAATAAAATCTTGCATCGAGTACTTGGAAAAAGTTATAAAAGAAATGCAAAAAGCAACCGACATGAAAGGTGTTATAAATGCACTAATAAGTAGTGCTGTGCCAAAAAATAGTAAATTCATCATCTCAAACGCAGTTTCCGAAAAGAAAAATGGCCCAAAAGTGGATTGCAACAATGATCAACAATTAAAGACACTATTACCACCATGCATATGCATACATTCGCTAAAAGCTTTATGGGATAATTTGCCATAAACAATAATGGTTTAACATTCCAACATAAAGTCTGTTGAGTTTTATGATCGGAAAATTTAGTGGCAATCTCCAAAAAATTAAGCATCTCAATTCATAATTCGTGTTTAGAGGGCAAGGATTCCCATCTTTATGGAGCAATTCAGGCAATTTTAAAAATTTGCAACAATTTTACTTACATGATATAATATGCCTGGTGTTTGTGGCATATCGTTTGATAGTTTTGGCTTTTTGTTTGTTTTCGGAATGGAGATTTATTTACATGAAAGATTTTGGTTACAGGATAGAGAGGACTCCCAGGTATGCCCCCATCGATGCGGCAGCCGTTGGGACCGGTGCCTATAGTGCCGGTTTGCGCACCTACATTAGCCAAGTTTTTGCCTACGTTTTGGCTGGACTTGCCCTTTGCTTTGGCATTGCCATTTTTGCTCCGACCTGCGGTTGGTATGCTGCATTTATGCAGCAATCCGCCATGGGGTTGGGCGTAGCTTGGATTGTTATGTCCATCAGCTTTAATTTTGCATTTCCTTATCTATCGTTGCTAGCCTCTATTTGCTGGTTTCTATTGGATGTGTCCATATTGGGATTGCTGCTGTCTCCCATAACTATGGTATATACTTCAGTGAGTTTAATTACAACATTTTTAGTGACAACATCGATGTTTTTGTCGATCATCATATACGGATATGCCACGAAGAAAGATCTCGTAGGCTTTGTACCCCTAATGATCATGGGGTTTGTGGGCGTACTGTTAGCTAGTATAATAAATATGTTCATGGGGAGCAGTACATTTTCGCTGATGATATCCGCTGTGGCGATTATGGTAATAGCCGCATATACTGCCTATACGATGCAGTTGATTAAGGGGTTGTACTCGGAAGATGATTCGGGGGAAGTTCGCGGCAAGAAAATAATATTTGGAGCATCACTGGTATTTCACGAATTCATCAATTTGTTTCTTCATATTCTTAGATTTATCGGAAGAAATAGAAGTTAAAAGAGCAGTCTAATGCAGGGGCGCTATGTTACAAGCAACCGTGAAATCCAAGGTTGTCATTGAGGGTGTCGGTGTCCACAGCGGAGTTGGTTGTAGGGTCTCCATACTGCCAGCTTCCGAGAATTGTGGTGTTGTCTACGTTCTCGGTGATACCACTGAGACAGCAGCTATCGGTTCCTGCGCCAGCGATGTTGGTGATTCTGGTGGAGTCAGGGCCAACTACGCTAATGTGAGCGATACGACCCTGTGTACCAGGCTAGGCTATGGCAAGGTCGGTGTATCCATGGTGGAGCATTTATCGGCTGCGTTGTACGGGTGTGGTGTGTCGAATGCTGTCCTTTGTGTTTGTGGTGGAGAGGTACCAATTTTAGATGGCAGTGCGGCGGTGATTGTAGAAAAAGTGTTGGCAGCCGGAGTGCAGTGGCAAAGAGAGTCTCGGAAAAAACTCAAGATAATTCAAACGGTAAAGGTAGAAGAAGAAGGGAGATGGGCTATGCTCTCACCTTCCGATGCATTTCTTCTGCACATGACTTGCGATTTTTCTTCCAAGGGACTGACTACGCAACCATTTTTGCATGAATTTTCTTCGGAAAGATTTATAACGGAGGTAGCTCCGGCAAGGACATTTGGTTTTTTGACAGATCGGGAATTTTATCAGCGACATGCCCTTGCGCAGGGAGTATCTCCGGAAAACACGATAATTTTTGATAAAAATGGGCTGCCTTTGACAAGATCACAGGTAACTAAAGCACTGGCACGGAGTTCATCGGCTTTTGGCATTGCCAATGATACTGTTACAGAAGCTGCTACTGATCTAAGATTTTCGGATGAGCCGGTAAGACATAAGGTCTTGGATGCCGTCGGTGATTTATCGCTGGCCGAATGCGAAATCATTGGCAGATATGATGGTTTTTGTTCTGGTCACCGGCTAAATAATTTGGTTTTACGAAAATTATTCGCCGATAGTCGCAATTTTCTTGTCACATAGTAAATAAAAGTGTTGCAAATGCTTGTTATTTTGGGGATAGAATCCAGTTGTGATGAAACAGCCGCCGCCGTAGTCACTGGCCAGAAAAATATTCTCTCCAATGTTGTATATTCTCAAATGTCCGAACATCAGCCGTTTGGAGGAGTTGTACCCGAGGTAGCGGCTAGGGCTCACCTGGAAAAAATCGACATCGTCGTGCAGGAAGCTCTGCGGAATGCCGGCCTGGATATGACTGAGCTGGATGCCGTTGCAGCTACTTGCGGTCCGGGGCTAATAGGTGGAATAATTGTCGGAGCCACACTTGCAAAATCCATCGCCATGTGTCTGGATATTCCTTTTTTGGCCATAAATCACATCGAAGCCCATGCCATATCTGTTAGGCTTACGGGAAATGTGGAATTTCCCTATCTGTTATTGCTGGCCTCCGGTGGGCATTGTCAGCTGTGGGTTGTATATGCGATAGATAATTTCGAAGTAATTGGCAAAACATTGGATGATTCCGTTGGTGAAGCTTTTGATAAAATTGCTAAAATTGTCGGGTTGGGATATCCTGGTGGCCCGCTACTGGAACGAATTTCGCAACAAGGAAATGCAGCAAGATTTCGACTGCCTTTGCCGTTGTGCAAAGGCGGTGACTGCGATTTTTCTTTTTCCGGTTTAAAAACTGCCACAAAGGTCGTCTGGGAAAAATATTGTCGGAATAACCAAGATCGATGCGATCTCTGTGCTAGTTTTCAGCAAACCGTAGTTAACATACTGGTTTATAAAATGAATGCCGCCATAACGATTTGTCGAGAAAGAAACATTTCCATCAGTGCGGCAGTAGTTGCCGGCGGAGTAGCCGCCAATGGCAGTGTACGGGCAGCGCTGCAGGCTCTGTGCCATAAAAGTGCACTTCCATTTTGCGCTCCTCCGGTTGAGTTGTGCACCGACAATGCTGCTATGGTAGCATGGTTAGGAGTTGAAAAATTTCGGAAACGACAATATGCAACACTAGATTTCGCTCCATATCCCCGAGAACCACAGAAAATAGGATGATTTACCCATAAAAATAGAATTATTCAATGAGAATCATTGATATTTCAGCCTTTTGAGTGGATAGCGCAATGGATATCGATCCGTAATTAGGTACTGAAAATCGGCTTGTTATGGTGTTGTATTCGTTCCTATGCCAAATCCCATTTCGGATTATATAAATGACTTTTGCTATGCACTCTGTGATGGTATCTACCAGATGAGCAATGACCCATTGGTGGCGGGAGTTGGTATTATACTCAATCACCGTAAGAAATTGGATTTTTATGCGCGAAAAACCAGCAAATTTCCGGTACATAAGTTCGCTTTCTCAGCGTGATTGAGTATATATGACAACATACAGTGTTATGGATTTGCTTGACTTGAACGGAGCATTTGTTTTTTAATTAACATACCGAAGACAAATGGCTAAATGGATCATTTGGAGGTTTCTTGATTACATCGCCTAAACTAGCAGAATTGGTTTTATCGTACGATCCGAACGCAAATGTTGATTTATTACGTAAGGCATATATGTTTTCTATTCAGTCCCACAGCGCGCAAAAACGAGCTTCGGGGTCTCCTTTCTTTTACCATCCCGCAGAAGTTGCAAAATTACTTACAGAACTCAAACTGGATGTTCCTACCATAGTGACAGGTCTTTTGCATGATGTACTGGAGGACACGAATGTCAGTTTGGATGAACTAAGGGAAACTTTCGGCTCAGAAATTGCATTTCTGGTAGATGGAGTAACAAAATTATCCAAAATTAATTATATGTCTTCTAAAGTACATCAAGCAGAAAATTTTCGTAAGTTTTTGCTGGCAACTTCTAAAGATATTCGGGTACTTTTGGTAAAGCTCATGGATCGTCTGCACAACATGAGAACTTTGAACTATATTCCATCCATAGAAAAGAGAAAAGAAATAGCGCTGGAGACTTTGGAAATATATGCGCCTTTGGCAGAAAGAATTGGCATGAGCATCACAAAGGACGAAATGGAGGATGTGGCATTCTATAATCTTCATCCAACCGAGTATGCTGCAATTAATCGAAAACTCGAACAAATGAGGATTAACGATAATGAATTTATCTCAAATACCATAAATGAATTGAGTAGAGTCTTTAGGGAAGCCGGAATTGAAACGGAAATTAGCGGAAGAGAAAAGAAAGCATATTCCATTTGGAAAAAAATGCAAAAGTGCAATGTTACTTTGGAACAACTCAATGATATCGTCGCTTTTCGGGTCATCGTAAAAACCATACAGCAGTGCTATTTGGCTTTGGGTGTGATTCATACAAATTTTCAAATCATGCCTGGTAAATTCAAGGATTACATCAGCATTCCAAAACTGAATAACTACAGATCACTTCACACCACCATCATAGGACCATTCAGCCAGCGGGTGGAAATACAAATAAGAACCGAGGAAATGCACCGCATAGCGGACGATGGCGTTGCTGCTCACTGGTCATACAAGGACGGCAATGTTGTTTCCGATGAAAATATGCCTAGGCACTACTCATTAATCAAAAATTTGCTAACGATAATAAAAAATTCCAATTCTCCGGACGATATCATAGATAATTCTAAGCTTGGAATGTTTGATGATGAGGTTTTTTGTTTTACGCCAACGGGAGACCTTATTTCTCTACCACGTGGAGCTACGGTGGTTGATTTTGCCTATGAAATACATACAAATATTGGCAACACTTGTATTGGCGGTAGAGTTAATGGCAAAATGGTGCCCATAAGAACTGTTTTGAAGAACGGAGATCAGGTAGACATCATTACCTCTCCGTATCAGCACCCGGAAACAGCCTGGAAAAAATTCGTAGTTACTGGCAAGGCTATGTCCTGCATAAATAAGTTCATCAAATCCAGAGAAAAGAGTGAGTTTCAAAGTTTGGGGCTATCTCTGACCAAGTATCTCTTTTCGAAATTCAATCTACAATTTTCAGAGAACAGTTTGGATATCAAACGTTTTTCCTGCACTTCTCTGCAAAAATTCTATTATAATCTCGCTAGGGGTAATATCCTGCTGACAGCGGTTGAAATGTATATCAAAAGCAAAAGTACAGATGCTACGGCTGTATTGCATCCGGAGGAAACTGTGTGCGTCATGGATTTTACACCTGGTATAGCCGTACACTTTGCCGAATGCTGCCATCCTATTCTAGGTGACAAAATTGTTGCAGTTTTGGTCCCCCAAAGGGGATTAGTGGTGCATGTCACCAACTGCGATACGGAAGAATTGTCAGCTTATTCGCTTATAGGGGTAAAATGGAATAATGACGATGAAGCGGATGTTGCTTTCAATGTCAAGTTGCGCATTGTCATGTTCAACAAAGCCGAAAGTTTTGTTACCGTAACCAATATTATCAGCTCCAGTGGAGCGAGCATAACCAACATTAGCGTAGACCATCGCTCGGTGGATTTCTTTGATTTACTGGTAGATGTCACGGTTAATGATCCGTTCCATCTCGGAGAAATACAAGCAGCGCTAAGAGCCTGCGGAAATGTAAGATCAGTACACTGCCTATAAGTTGTGTTATTCATTGGTTGGATTTCTTTCGAAACGGTCGTAAATGCATTCTTGTTATATCCAATAATATAGTGAGAAATTGGATTCCATTCCAAGTTTTGGATGTTGTTGAGACAGCTGCATAATGGCTTTCTCCATCGACTTCGTCAGATCCGTTGCTCAGACCATCATATATACTCAATCACCGTAAGAAATTATACCAAATCTCATTTTGGATTGTCCAAATGGCTTCGAGAACACGCTCTGTGGCAGCCGCTGCCGGGCGGGCAATAGCTAATCGATGATGGGATTTGGTATTAGATAGGTCGCCGTCCACGCACCAATTGCATGACGTCATCTAGGGATTCATCAATGGTCTGATTGCCAAACATTAGAACATCCACATAGGACTCAAACTTCCTTGCGTCGCTCATTTTTCCTAATCTTTTCAGTTCTGCTGATATGGCCATTGTACCGATAATCAGAGAGGATACATCCTCTTTGCACTTACAGCCACCAATGAAATGCCGGCGTAACTTTTCCTCATGCATAGCTTTGCACCGCTCAAAATTTACTACCGGCTTACCACTGACTACCATACTTTCTTCCGGTTGGCATACGCAACATGATACCAATAGAGTTGCCAAAAGAAACGTGTTCACCGGAGCAAGGCAGGGACGCATTCTCAGTGAGGACAAGCTATTTTTGAAAAATTTCCAACAATTCCGCATACTAGCCAGACCCATGCATAAAAACTCCCAGATTCTTTGCCTTTGGTATCTCAATCCCATGCTGCTCAAATTCATCAATTAATCTCATGTAAATTGCATACTTAATAAAAATAGCAACGCTGGAAGCGGATATTTTCAATGTCCAAGAAATTTTTGCTCCGGTAAGGTCGAATGGCTCCACACCCCGAATAACAACATCGTCTAGAATGACACTACTGTATTCCGGCTCCTGCCGCATTTTTTTTATTAGCTCTTTCAATACGTCACAAACTTTCGGTAACTCTTTGATTGTGCAGTGCAAAGAATCCACAACGAACACATATTCTCGCGAAAAATTTGCAATCGAATTGATTAAATTATAGGGGATGGTATGCACGCTGCCATCTATAGCCCTCAACTGCATCACTCGCACAGATAGTACTTCAATTTTCCCTATAGTATCATTGATTTTTACCAATTCTCCAATGTACATGCTATTTTCTACCAGCAAAGTAATACCGTGCAGGAATCCCTGGATTATATCCTTCGCGGCCAGGCCTATTGCTGCACTGAATACCGAAAATGCCGCTAGAACAGGACCGATGTTTACTCCCAAATTGGCAAGGGCTATGAGGATTGCAATAACAAAAAGCATCGAGGAGAAAACTACGGATATCATAGGCAAAAAGGTCCGTAGTTTTTTATAATATTCATTCCTTTCAGAAGAAGCTTTCTCCTCCAACATCAATATAAATTCCCTGAAAATTTTGTATATAATAATGGAGGCAAATATCGTTAATGAAAAAACTATGACTTTATCATGAAATATATGTTTTTTTATGTTGTATCCAAAAATGCTTGCTATGCAGCATGTAATTATAAAATAGAGCAACATTACCAAGACGTCGCACACCCACTCTAAATTTTCATTCCTGTGCCTAGATGTCTTTGATAAATATTTGCTTTGACTATTTTGTTCGGTTATGGAAAGAAATTTATTAATAACCCAAACGATGAAGGCCTGCATCACGAACATACCAAACACAAAAGCGTAAATCTGACCGATATTAGTAAAAAAGATCGCTGTCCTTACTTTTGCAATCGAATAATTGTTCACTGTTATGGCAATCATGCCTGACGCAAGCAACCAGCAGAATTTTTTGTTAATGAACGTTGCCAATTTTGCTGATACGCTATATT
Source organism: Holosporaceae bacterium (assembly GCA_031288225.1). Taxonomy (GTDB): domain Bacteria; phylum Pseudomonadota; class Alphaproteobacteria; order UBA3830; family UBA3830; genus BNWE01. The sequence goes on from JAITRU010000030.1 coordinate 21,893, forward strand.
TATTAGTGGATATTATAGCAAGCGATTTTGCAATTAATTTTCTGAAACCAAAAATTTCAATAAGGTAGGAAAAAATCAACAATCCACTGAAGAAATATTCGCAGTTGATCCTATACTGTGATTGTAGTATCCCCATTAGTGCATAGGCGCCTATAATAACAACCAAAGATATGCATACTATGCGTAGCAATTTTCGACAAACCAACTGTGCTTCTTCGTCCAATATATTAAAAAATCTCAAATAGCCATGATTAGGTGACATTAGAATATGGCAAACGGTGAGAATTGAGGAAAAGATTACCAACAGCCAATGGAAAGATGAACTAATTGCCAGCGCTTTGTTGTGCAGAAATACCACCAAAAGATTCGCAAAGGCTACTCCAATCGCCATTGTGAGTGCCAGCAGTATCAAACCAGCTACCAGGATCACAAATGCATCGAATTTTCCAAACAATTCTTTCTCGCACTTGTCCAATTCAGTGTTAATGAATTTTTTGGCTAAAAAAAATGATGCTAGTGTGGTTGTTATAAGACAGCTCATCAGGCACCCTAGCAATGGCCAGTTAATATTGTGAAATGCAAATAATTTCATCAAATCCATTGATGAATCTCCCTGGTTCAGATCTTGCCATGCATCGTATATTATGCACTAGATACTTTACAAACGTAATGTAGCAGACTTATAACGATGGTAACATCTGTATGTTGAAATTTTATGAATATCTACGGCAAAATCAAATCATTTTTAGATGCTATAAAAAATATATTATTTCCCATAAGGTGTGTTAATTGCTCTCAATTTGTCGATACAAAAGGCATATGCCATTCCTGCTGGAAACAAATGACCTGGATCTCTGATCCAAAGTGTAAAATTTGTGGCATTCCATTTGATACAGATGTCTATGACATATGCCCGTCGTGTCTAGTCCACAAACCACATTTTGACCAAGCGATTGCAGTTTTTGAATACAACGATACTTCCAGGGGAATTGTGGTTGGATTTAAGCACAACGATAGAACATACATTGCAAAGCAAGCCGCCAGCTGGATGCTGCGATCCTGCAAAGAGGAGCTGCGTGGCGTTAACCTCATCGTTCCTGTTCCCATCAGTTTTTTTAAAAGACTGGTGAGAAAATACAATCAATCGGAATTGCTGTCATTGGAATTGAGTAAATTAACAAACATAGCGTACATTCCGGATGTTCTATTGAAAATAAAAAACACAATGCAACAGGAGGGATTATCCGGCGATCGCCGGCGCAAAAATGTCCTAGGATCGTTCGGCATCGCTGTAAGTCGCAAACATTTATTGGTAGACAAGCAAATTTTGCTGGTGGACGACGTATTTACCACAGGTTCCACCGTAAACGAATGCGCTAAGGTTCTGAAAAAACACGGAGCCACCTCCGTAACTGTAATAACACTCGCACGAGTTGTGCTAAGATAGCGAGAGATAGTTCCAATATATAATGTGATATTCTTGCTCCCTTTACTTATTAACGCAGTGTGCAATTCATGTTTTCCGGCTCTTCATAATCGAAACAAGTGTGCTACAATTTCGTCAAAATCGGAGATGCAATGCTTAAGCGCATAGTTATATGTTCTGGAGGAACTGGCGGCCACCTGTTCCCGGCCTGTGCCCTGTGGGAAGGTTTGAAAAACAATGGACATTGTGCCACAATTATGACAGACCAACGTGGTGACATATTCTGCAAAAACATTGATCCAGCTCATAAAATAATTTTTAACACTGTCCGTTTTTCCTTTCGAAGATTTTTTTCGAATATTTTCGGTTGCCTGCTGATGTCTGTAAAGCTCACAAGATTATGGTTTCGGCATAGACCGGATATTATCGTAGGCTTTGGCGGTTTTTTTACGATCGTGCCTGTGGTGATAGCAAAGTTCTTAGGTGCAAAAATCGTCATATACGAGCAAAATGCTGTGGTTGGAAAATCCAATAGGCTATTGGCCAAGATTGCAGATCTAAGATTATCAAATTTCCCCATCGATGTTTCCTGGAGACAAATACCAGCTCCAGTCCGACGAGAATTCATCAAAGACTACGATATCCCCTATCACTGGGACAGTGAGAAAATAAAAATTGTTGTGATTGGCGGTAGTCAAGGAGCTCTATCGTTTTCCCATATTATTCCCAATGCCATGCATTTGCTTCCGGAACAATCCAGGGTCACTTTAGAGATAGTTCAGCAAATTGGGTCAGTGGAAGCGCTGCAGTTGAAAAATTTCCTAAATAGGAATACATTTTTCGAAATGGCTGTTGCCAATTGTTTTTTAAGTCAAAAATCCCCGTCCTGCAAAGATATTCTAGAAATAATCTATTCATTGCTCGGCATTAGGGTCAAGATCTGCAAATTTATATACAACATTTCGGAAGAAATGATAGATGCCCAATTGGTTATTTGCAGGTCCGGAGCATCTACCCTTTCCGAGTTATCTGCCATTGGCCGCCCGGCAATTTTAATTCCTTATCCTAACTCTGCGGATAATCACCAATTGCATAATGCCATCTATTATGGAAATAAAAATGCCGCTTGGGTATTAGAGGAAAACGAAAAAATTGAACACAATATTGCTCAATTAATTAACAAAATCTTGGAAAATAGGCAATTGCTAAAACACACAGCATCCAATATGATCGACAAGTCGGCTCGGAATGCCGTTGCGGATTTCGTCAAGATAATTGAACTGGTAAATGAAGATGCTTAGGTTTATCATGGGGCCCTGGAGCTTCGGGGCTCTATGGCTCGTGGTCAGCCATAGTGGTATGGTTTTTATGTTTTATGAGAGGTTGTAGTTGTGAAAAAATTTTCAACCAAAGTGGGAAGTGTGCACTTTGTCGGCATCGGCGGCATAGGAATGAGCGGTATTGCAGATATCCTCATCAATTTAGGATACAAGGTTAGCGGGAGCGACCTAAGGAGCAATTTGCTGATATCAAAGCTGGAAAGAAAGGGAGCCTTGATATCCATTGGCCACAAAAGTGCCAATGTTCATGGCGCATCCGTGGTAGTGGTATCTTCAGCGGTATTATCCGATAATCCAGAAATATTGGAAGCACGACGGCTAAAAATTCCCGTTGTCAAAAGGGCAGAAATGCTTGCCGAATTGATGAAGATGAAATTTTCCATCGCGGTAGCCGGTACCCACGGTAAAACCACCACCACATCCATGATTGCAGCATTGCTGGATCAAGCAAGTTTGGATCCAACTGTTATTAATGGAGGTGTTATAAATGCCTACAATAGTAATTCACGATTAGGCAGTGGCGACTGGATTGTCGTTGAAGCAGACGAATCAGACGGTTCTTTCACTAGGCTCATATCCACCATCGCGGTGGTTACCAACATAAATTTCGATCACAAAAACAATTTTAAAAATTTTGAGGAATTGAGCGGAATGTTCCGCTATTTTGTGGAGAGCATTCCCTTCTACGGGGTAGCTATTCTATGCTGGGACCATCCGGAGGTGCAAAAAATAGCAAAGCAAATCATCGATAGAAAAATTATAACCTACGGCTTGGATCGGGAAGCAGATGTTTCCTGTAGTAACGTAAAATTATCCACTTCCGGAGCCATATTTGACGTAATTTTTTCGCAAAACATTGTACAAAAGTACAACCTTCAAAGTCAGGTTTGGAAAAATTTTTCCCAATCGATGTATGGTGAACACAACGTACAAAACGTTCTTGCCGCCATATCTGTTGGGTTAGAATTGAATATCTCCGAGGATATCATGCGCATTGCCGTTGGATCATTTATGGGAGTAAAGAGAAGATTCACCTGCGTTGGCAGTGTAAATGGCGCCAGCATTATTGATGACTATGCTCACCATCCGGTTGAAATTAGGGCTGTGCTTAGGGCGGCAAGAGTTTCCTGTGAGGGAAAAATTTTCGCCATAATTCAACCACATCGGCACACGCGGCTAGAATCTTTTTTGCATGAATTTGCTGATGCGTTGGAACTAGGTGATTATGTTTTCGTAGCTCCCATATATTCTGCCGGAGAGCAGAATAATGGCGTTGATCATTTTACTTTGCTAGAAAAAATTCAAGAAAATGCAGTGGTGAAGTCGGAATTTGTTGCGGATGTGCAGTCTCTTGCAAAAAAAATAGTGGACCAGGTAACTGCTGGAGATTTTATTGTTTTCTTGGGAGCAGGTGACATAACCAATTGGGCTCACGAATTAGCAAACATATGCTCTGGCAATTTAAAACTAGGATAACAATGGATAATAGCTTGTATTATTTGAGGTAATTTCATGGAAATAATTTATGATATGCCGGAAGTTCGCGGCATTCTTCAGAAAAATGTTAATCTTGGCAAAAGATCATACCTAGGCTGTGGAGGAAATGCAGATTTTTTGTTTATACCAGAGGATATGGATGATCTGGTGTTTTTTCTACGCAATATCAGTCCGGATATCAATATTGTGGTATTAGGAGCAATGTCCAATGTGCTCATTAGAAGTGGAGGTATACGCGGTGTTGTAATTATATTAGATCAGTGGTTCAAAAAAATTTTTATAGAGGATAACATTGTTGAAGTTGGAGCGGCACTGTGCTGCAGTGATTTGTCCAATGCAGCTATGGACGCAGAAGTCGGTGGCTTTGAATTTTTGATTGGATTTCCTGGCACCATAGGTGGAGCCATCAGGATGAATGCCGGCTGCTATGGAGGCAATATTTCGGATGTATTGGTTGAATTTGAAGCCGTTACCAAGTCTGGAATGGTAAAATGGATCAATGCTCGAGACATCAATTTTGCCTACAGAAAATCTGATATTTCAGATGACCTGATCATCACTCGTGCCTGGTTAAAAGGAATGGCAGATGTGCGTTACTCCGTTTCCAAGAAAACCAACGAAATTATGAAGCGGCGGCGAGAAAGCCAACCGAGTCAAAAAAAATCCTGCGGATCTACCTTCAAAAATCCTAAAGATGGAGAGAAAAAAGCCTGGGAACTCATCGAGTCTGCCGGATGTCGTGGCATAAAAATTGGTGGCGCCATGGTATCAGAGAAACATTGCAATTTTTTAGTCAATGAAAACGACGCAACTCCGGAAGAGTTTGAAAAGTTGGGAGAGTTGGTTCAGCAAAAAGTGTTCGACAACAGCGGAATTTTGCTGGAGTGGGAAGTAATTCGACTGGGAGATTCGGTGTTTTAGATAATTCGTTAACATGGATCCATTAATGACTAGTTGTATGATCCCATATTGTGGAGGCGACGCGAATGAGCTAAAATACGAATTATCCCCAATAGAAAAGGAGGCATTATGGGACAAATATTACACAGCTGCGCCCGAACGACAGAGG
>JAITRU010000045.1 GCA_031288225.1 Holosporaceae bacterium
TTTTACCGTGAAGGATGGCGTTGATCCCCGGGCGCTAATTACCAACAAATGGCTAAGTAAAATTTCTCGGCAATCCAAGGAGTTCCACTTACCTCCACCCTGGGTATGGCCCAGATCCGACCAGGGGTTTCAAACGCAACCGCCCCAGAAAACCAGGTTCACCTATTTTGGAGCCAAAAAATGCAGCAATTGCTCCTGATACCATTCCTCGGAACAAATTATCCGAAAGCTTTTCCGTGTAGCCTGAACATGAGGCAGCTCACCGCTTGCTGAGAGAAATTAATAATGAGGAATGGTATTATTCATGGATGGTATATAGCTGTAGCGGTTCGGTCGGTTACTCATGGTCATCTTCATTTATTAATCGCTCTAATTCATCATCATCATCGATTGAATTTTCTATCTTACTATCTTTGGCGTAGAAATAATTGACAAAATTTTCCTCCACAGATTTCAGAAATCCTTTGGCAATTAGCATAACCACCACATCATCCAGCTCCAGCGATGTATTCTTCTGAATTGGAATGGCCTGCTTGTCTCTAATAACAAAAAATGGCACGATTCGTCCGTCCTGCCGCAGGGACTTTACTTCGTTACCAACACTGAGGCACGATTCCGTCACAACAGCCTCCACCACGTCTCCCAGTTGATTTCTCATGGGAGTAACAGATTTAATTTTGCCATGACGTAGCTGATGCAGCATGGTTTCGATGGTAATGATGCTTGGGTCTACCAGAACACCGTTGCTGTTCATGGGAAACAGAAAGGCATAGTTTTTGATTTCGGATAGTGTAAGAATTCTAGGCACCTTCAACCGTTGCAGAAAAATGGTTGATAGGATGTTATTTTTTTCTTTCCCGGTCACTACTATGGCCGTATCAACATCATGGACAGTTTCCATCAGCAGTGAAGAATTTGTAGCATTACCTAGAACCGTTGTAATTTGCGGAAAATATTGCGCAATGTACTCAGCACGTTCTATGGACTCCTCCAGAAGAGTTATTCTAATGGCGGGATTACTATCCAAAATAAACCGCAGTACCGTTGTACCGATGCTACCGCCTCCAATTATCAGGATATGCTGTTCCTCAGGCCTATGATAGCCGAAAAAGTCCAAAACTTCCGAAAGCTCCGTCTGCGCAATGGCCACATAGGCATAGTCCCCGGGAAGTAACATATCGTTGCTGCCGGGAACGAATGTTTCATTATTCCGAGAGATCGTTAATATGAACAAATTAAGTTTCGTAACGCCACTCAAATACCGTAGCGGAGTATTTACGGCCTGGGTGTCTTCGAGACACTTTAGCTCAACAACAACCACGCCTTCCAGATTGATTACATCCACTGCTCCTTTTACACAGGCAATCCGAGAAATTTCATTGGCAATTGCGATTTCCGGTTGAATTATAATATCAATGTCGAAATTTTCTTTTAGAAACAATTCAAAAATATTTCCCTGCAAAAAGGAATTTGATCTGATGCGGGCGATTTTCGTTTTTATATTAAACAGAGACCAAGCAAATTTGCAGGCAATGATGTTTTGCTCATCACTGGACATTGTTGCTATCAAGTGACTAGCCATTTCTGCGTTTGCTTCCTTAAGAACCTCCACATTAACAGCATCTCCCACCAGCACGCTGATATTGTGGTCTGTTCTGATTTTTTCGGCAACCTCTTCCGATTTCTCGATGATGGTGACATCCGCTTGCTCCTGATTATGCAGGTAGTTAGCGATTCCAACTCCAACTCTACCACCTCCAAGAATTAACACTTTCATGAACCACCTTTTCGTCGTTTATTTTGAAAACTACAGCTTCTGACCCGCTTGCTCCTATGGCAATATTCCCATTCAAAAACTCCAGAACAACATTTCCAAATATTTCTTTCCTCCAGCCGTGCAGGAATTTTATGTCACCCAAGTCTTGGCTCATCATTGCAGATGCTGGAGTTATTTCCGGTGGATACCAATCCTGAATCTTATCCAAAAGTCCTTCCAAATCAGCTGATACAGCTATTATTTGAGGCGATACATTGTTTTTTCTAGCACATATTTCCAGCAAAGTTTTGAGGGCATAAAACAGTGGCTCATTTCTTTTTACTTTTACAGTTGTGGAGGTATGTTCGAATAGTGCTTCGGCAAATTGCAGAAAATCCAAAAGATTTTTATCAGAAATTTGCCGCGAATTTTTCATTTTCGCAATGAATTTGCTACCCTTCTTCAGGACAACATTAATAAAACGCGTTGATACCAGGGATTCTTCCCCAACATTGCATTCCTGTGCCTTCTGTTTTCTCCATTCCAGCAGTTGATGCCGCATGGAAGAGCTTTGGTCGGATTCTTCTGGAACTGTCTCCGTGGACGAACTATGTGGCCGTAGTCGTGATAACTCATCACAGAGCCAATCGGTTCTACCTAATCTGAGCAATTCCATCCATTGGATCTTATAAACATCCCGTAGGTAGATTACATCGGAAGCGGCATAGGAGAGTTGTTCCTGTGTTAATGGCCGATTTTTCCAATTGCTGAGGACATAATCCTTATCCAAATTCTTATTCAAATATTTGCTAACCATCGATTGATAATTCATGTAGGAATTATCGCTCAAAATCATTTCCTGCAGCTGAGTATCACGAAAATTTTCTACCTGCACAGAATATCGGTGCAAGATTTCCAAATCCTGACGAGCACTGTGTAGTACCTTCAGTAGGCATTGGGACGCAAACATTGACCGCAGACAACCTACTCCAACGGCGATGGCATCTATGATAAAAACATTAAGTGGGGTTGCAATTTGCACCAAACACAGCAGCGGTTTTTCCAACCTTTCCCGGATAAACTCCGTATCTACCGCTATGAATTTATCCACCTCCGGAGCCGCAGCTATTTCCTCCAGCACCGTGGATTTAAACTGTTCTGCAGCTGCGCCGGAATCTATAAACAACATTAATCAATTAACGCCTTTCCTCATTGATCCACGGTAATAACACGGAACCACTGCATTTCGGGCACCATCAACACCCCACAACCGCCGCCAAAAATAATATCGCATCCGTGTATTTGACTAGCAACATTCCCTACGCTTCACCGGCAGATTCAAGGAACAACGCACCGATGGGAAAATCCGGAAGTTCTATATTTTCTATGGCCATGTAAAAATAGTAGTAGAGCTTATCGCTCTCGCAAACGGCAACTTCGATTATGGCTTCAACAACAGCTTCATCGATGACAAACGATGACATGAACGGAATCGTAATGGTGTATACAATTCTACGGGAATTGGAAACGAAGCCAAAACATCCTACCAACACGCGTTCATTGGCCTTTGCGAAGGCATCCACAATGGACCGATATTGTTCAGGTGGAACGACAAGATTCATGTCACAGCTAAAGCGCATCATGTCGTAATCCGGCATGAAAACTACGGACATACAATATTCTGCGTTGTCTCCGACGAGGGTAACGGACATCTCATTCTCATCTACTCTGCTGAAACTCAACCCCAACCTAGTCACTAACACCTCGACTATATCTATGAAATTGACGCTAATTTTACTCATATGTTCAAGTTTCCCCATAACAAAGTTAGATGGTAACATAGAATTATAGTATCTCAAACAACAATCTAAACCGGGGATTGCCTGCTAAATGCAGAAACGTCCTGTTAGCGCATTGATTTTTTAGTGATTTTTTGCGAGGCACCGTCGATATCAAGCATAATTTAAATCCAATCGAACATTTCTGGAGCTGATTGAAAAGAAAAATCAGATCATTAAAACTAAAATTCAACTCTCTTACCGATGCTAGGCAATTCGCATTACCATAACGAATCGTGTATATACCAAATCACCGTAAGAAATTGGATTTTTATGCGCGAAAAACCAGCAAATTTCCGATACATAAGTTCGCTTTCTCAGCGTGATTGAGTATATTGCATCAAAAGTATGCTCTGCCGCACATTTTTGGCAGAGTCTGCCGAGAACATGACGCCGAACATCGGCGGACACAGCCAGCATATCCCTGGCGGACAGGTCGAAAGGGTGAATAAAATCATCAAAGAGGCAACCGTAACACGCTATTACTACGCTTTTCCCGAGTATATGCGGCGGGCGCACGCCGGCAAACGTTCATGGATGCCTACAATTTCGCTAGGCGACTAAAAACTCTAAAGGGCATGACTCTGGACGAATTCATCATAACTTCTTGGAAAATAATCCAGATTCTTTGTATGATAAATCCAAACCTTCCCAGGATGGGACCATGCACCTAATATCTAACTTCTCCTATCTTATAATATTTCTCTGTTTTTGTTTTTTTCAAAAAATCCTTATCATGCGATACGACAACCATTGCCGCTGGGTATTCGCGCAGAATTTCGGTGACATGATCCAGCGTTTCCGAATCGATGTTGTTGGTAATTTCGTCAAGGATCAGTAAGCTAGGAGGATTGGCTGCGATTTTCGCCAGAGAAAGTCTTAGCCGCTCCCCTCCGGAAAGATTTCTTACTGCCATGTTCACTTCCTCATTTTTGCGGAAGAGAAAATCATTGAGATGTCTGCGGACTTCCGCATGGAGCCACGTCGGTACAATTTCGAAAATAATTTCGATGGCAGACTTCTCCGGATCAAGATTTCTGTAATGCTGGTCGAGGTATCCGATATTTTGTGGATTTGGCATGGTCCAATCGCCGCGTGTAATAATATTTTCATCACGCAGAATCGCCCTGAGAATTGTGGTCTTACCGCTGCCATTATTTCCGACAACAGCCAATCGTTCCCGAGACGTCAGTGACAAATTTATGTTCTCTAAAATCATTTTATCCATGGAATATCCGACTGCGCCATCGACTATGGACAGAATTGTCTTTTCACCGATTTCCCGATGCGTAAGATGAAATTTCGGCAGAATAATCTCAGGCAGTCGGATTTGTGCCAATTGCTCCGACAATTCCTGCTTTTTTCCATCGATGGCCGTCAGTTTTTTCCCCTGCGATTTTTCCGCTTTCGTAGCCTTCAGATCGCCGACACTTTTCATCCACTTTCTAGTCTCGACCTTTTTTCTGCCGGATACTTCGCTTTTCGATATGTGTTCCTGCTCCTTCATCAATTTTTTATGCATGAATTTTCTCTCACGGTCCAGCAAATCCATCTCACGTAGAATCGATTGCCGCCGGTGTTGGATTTCGCTGATATAATTGTCGTGGTTTCCGCGAAAAATCGTGATTTTTTCAGCATCGGCATGCCACAGAATATCGATGCAATTTCGCAGCAATTCTTTGTCGTGGGTAACCATGATCAACGTTCCGTAGTAGGATTGCAACATGCGCATCAAGCTTCTACGGTTGTGCAGATCCAGATGATTCGTCGGCTCATCCAAAAGTAGCATCGATGGATTTTTGCTCAACGCATTCGATAGCGCTTTGTTGAATTTTTCACCTCCGCTCAGCGAATCGAAATCATCGATAATTTGCGAAACAAGCGCTGTTGAAATGTCAGGATTTCTCTCGACGATCATTCTCAACAGTGACGACTTTCCGCTACCATTTCTTCCGATAATTCCGATGCGATCACCGAACAAAATTGTCGTCGAAAAATCCTCAAAACATATTTTGTGCGGAAACGATAGACTAAAATCTTTCATAAAAACCGGATTGTGCATGACTTCCTCTTAAATTAATCTCTACGGAACAAACCTGAAACTCCAAGGCTGCAGGCGTGGAATTTAAGCGGGAATTTTCATGATACCGATGCACTCCAATCTAACATTGGTCTAATTATGGCCTGCGGAGGCTAATTAATCAAGCGTACGCGGCAATTTTCCGCTTGGTAATGCTGTCAGAGTTCTTGTCTGGAGCCCTTGTTCACCGAGAAAAATGTGATTTATATGACGAACACAGGATAAACACATTTATGAAATTGTATATCCGATCACGATGAGAAAGTTAACTTATACCATTCCTCAGAACAAATTATCCGGAATTTTTTGAGTAGCCTGGGGGCGAAGTCGTCCAGCGCTTGCCACAAAAAATCAATAATGAGGAATGGTATTAGAATTACTAAAAGCTTGCGAGCGGCTGCAGTTAGGGCTATAAATGCATTTTTGCCTTCATTTCGCAGTCTTTTATAAAAATCTTTCACCTTTGGATTGCTTCTCCAATGGCGCTGGTGGAATTCATGAAAAGCGCTTGGCGTACCCGCGACTTCTACCGCCGCGAATGTGTCTTCCGCTTTTCATTTTCCAGCTCCCGCGTCATTGGTGCCAATCCAATCAACTTCGCAATATAGAATACCAAAGACAGGACTGAAGTTCAGAGATTACAATTAAACAGCGTACTTTCTTTAACCATCGCCGGATGGCACAGCCTGTCTCCAGAATGGAGTCATGGAAACAATTTGGAAGCTGTATATATGTTCGGCTTACAAGCTGTTTGCAATGTTATTTAACTGTAATTGCACCTTATTGCCGATGCTTTTCATGCCAGCAATTGCAACAACGGCTATAAGACTCGCAATTAATGCATATTCAATGGCGGTTGCTCCAGCTGAACACTTCAAAAGTTTTGATAAGCTATTCAACATATTAAAAACTCCCAATAAAATTTAACTACTGTTCCAGTAAACACTATTTATCTTACCAGACAGTTAATGTGTGTACGAACTTGTGAATAAATTTAGCAAATATTCGATTAAGTATTAAACTTCGTCAACCAGATATAGTGTAGGCTTTCATTCTCTGAAATACATTTGGAATATTGAGATAGTTCCTGTATTTTGTGACGGTGCGACGGGAAATTGCTATGCCCCTATTATTGAGCAAACAAACTATATTGCTGTCTGAATAAGGGGTTTGCTTCGGTTCTTTGCCTATGAGATTTTTCATGTATTCCTTTATGGAATAGTCCGTTGCAACGCTATTTTCCCATTCACATTTTATTTCTTTTGGCATGAGTGACTTTATATCAATGTATCCCCGAGGTGTCCATACGGTTTTGTTTGATATGGCCCTGTAGACTGTACTTTCGTTTACCATTAATGCGCGGGCAATGGATTTAGCATCAATGGGCATCAAATTGGAATAGCCGGCAAAAAAGTCCCACTGACGATGTACAATTTCCCGCATAATTTTCGTTAAAGTTATATTTCTCGACGTGATCGATTTTACCAACAATTCAGCTGAAACTTTTTGGGACTTCATGTAGGTTTTATCCGCATTGGACTTGCTATTCCGATAAAATGTTTCGTATAATTCGCGGTTTACTCGAATTGCCGGCATCATTGATTGGTTTACGACCACAGCAAATGCGTTGGGTGATTTCTCTTCAATTATAATATCCGGAAACCTAGGTATAATTTCTTCTTCATCGTACATGTTTGCTGTTAAATTCAATTGTCGAAACTCTCGTATGAGATTTTCAATTTTATCCGGAGATAGGCCAAATTTAGTCTTTAGAACCGACAATCCATTTTTTAACAGCATATCAATATGTCGTATAACTTTGGCGTAATCGGCATCATATTGATTTCGGAAATTAAAAATTGCGGTAATTTTGTCTTGCAAATTGAAGGAAAACAATCCAACCGGCTCCACTTCCTTTAGCTTCGTTATTGTCTGGATCAAATCACCATAGCTAATGGATTGCGTTTTGGATATATGCAGCAATATCTCATTATTAATGTATCTGTTTTCCCTAATGTGATCCAGCAATTGCAGAGCAATGATTTTTGGCTGTTCATCCATTTGCAGAAATGACAGTTGCATTAGGAAATCATCAAGAAATGTCTGTTTTTGAGCGATATTTTCCATAAATTCATATGAATGATAATCGGCAAAAATGGGCTCTGCTTCCACTTCATCCAGAAAAGGGTTTTCCTGCAAAATTTGCTTAATGTGCGTAGTCAATTCGATACAGTCCATCGCCAATACCTGCAATGAATACTGCAATGTTTGAGAAATCGATTGTCGCTGAGTAGCTAGTATTGAGGTGTTATTTTTTAAATCCATAGGGAGAGTTATAGGCGGAAAAACTTTCTCCCAGGTAAATTTTCTTCGCAATGTCATTGGCGATAATTTCGCTGGCTTTCCCCTCCACCAGCACCGTCCCTTCGTGTAATATGTAGGCGTAGTCGCTTATGGGAAGTGTGGTGCGCACATCGTGATCCGTAATTATTACTCCAATATTTTTTGCTTTCAGCTGGAATATCATCTCCTTCATTTCGCCTATGGCAATCGGATCGATGCCGGCAAACGGCTCATCCAGCAGCATAAAACTCGGAGATGACGCCAACGCTCTGGCAATTTCCAATTTTCTTCGCTCTCCACCGGAAACATTGGTGGCTGGATGCGAACGGATATGATCTATGGTCAAATCCTTCAGGAGTTTTTCCAACACCTCCACCCGCTTATTTTTATCACCATGCTTCATTTCAAGCACCGCCATTATGTTCTGCTGCACATCTAATCCGCGAAATATAGATGATTCTTGAGGCAAATAACCGATGCCCATACGCGCCCTTTTGTACATGGGTAATTCTGTAATGTCTCTTTGATTAAATAATATCCTACCACTATCAGGTTTTATTAAACCGCACAGAATGGCAAAGCTGGTAGTTTTTCCAGCACCATTTGGCCCCAGCAAGGCTACTATACTGCCTTTGGCAGCTTTGATACTGACATCACGAAGTACAACCCGGCCACTGACCGTTTTGCTTAAATTTGTGCAAACTATTCCATCTTTCATAGTATCTATTTCGTTATAAATCGATTAAACGGATCTTCCGCCATAACAACCCCACTGGATTTTTTTAACTGTACCTCTCCACTGGAAATATCGAATACGGCACTCTCTCCAAATATATTGCCATTCTTACTGATAACAACAACATTTCCGAAGGCAGATATCTGATTACCTGCCAAACATCCCCCGTCGGCCTCGATAATAGCATTAGCTGTGTACGCAGTGAAAGCACTGTTCGCTACGATACTACTGACATTGCCATTGCCATCGACTATAGCAGTAAAATCGTTTGATTTTACGCGCATGTTTTTGTTGCCATTGTGATAGGTAAAGACCACATCTCCATCGGCATGGATTTTTTTTGAGCTATATGTCATGGCATTTTTTGCAGTTATTGTATAGTATTTTGTCACAAAGATCGGATTTTTTGTGGCATCTATTTTTTTCACGGTTCTTTCCTTGATATTATCGAAATAAATCGTGATGCCACCTGCGGAAATAGCGTTGGAATCGACATTTCCCTTTGCCGCTCTGGAGATCGTCAGTATATTTTTATCAAAATCAAAGCAAAAAAACTCCCCCTTCAGGGTTGTCTTTTTTTTATAATTGGTATTCGTAGACAATTCCATTGCAATGGCACCATCTCCTCGCACAATTTTTTTATCAAAATCTACGAATACCTTTTCCGTTTGCATGTACAATCCAGATTTTGTAAAAAGCCTTACATTTCCGCCAAGTTCACATTTGGTTTTGCTTCCATTTCTGGTTTTGGTTGTGTTGGCTAATATGGTAACAACATCTCCATTCGATAAGGTAAACGTCGATTTTAAGTTCTCAAAAACATAGCGATTTTTCTCGATTTCGGTAACTTTGTCTGATTCTAAAGTAATTTCCTTTTTATCCTTTGTGTGCATCGTGTAGGAAAAATTCCGGAACGAACTTTCATCTCCAATGTGATTTAGAAAATCTCCCATCGCAGCTTTTTTTGTTCCTTCCATAATCGGCTTCAGCAACAAAAACGCCATTGCAATCGCAATTGCAATAAGAACAATTACCAGTGTTTTGATGTAAAATTTTCTCTTACTATACAATGCCTTCTCTTAAGCAATCATGTACGTGTATAATTCCCTCGGGAATGCCATCTTCGGTCACAAATAGGTTGGTTATTTTATTATGATTCATAATCTTCGTTGCTTCCTGCACGAAGGCATTTTTGGAAATCAGCTTTGGCGCCCTTGTCATTACATCGCATGCTCTTTTTTCCAGCAGATTTGCATTCATGGTTCTTCTCAAATCTCCATCGGTTATGATCCCGGTAATTTTGTTGTTGTCGTTCACAACGCAGGTGCACCCAAATGATTTTGAAGTCATCTCTATGATAACATCCTTCATATTGTCATTCTCCCTCACCACCGGAATATTTGTATGCATTAAATCTTTTACCATGAGCAATTGTTTTCCTAAAGCTCCACCCGGATGAAGATTCTTAAAATTTTCCCGATTAAATTCTCTTCTTTTTAATAGGCACAGAGCAATGGCATCACCGATGACCATCATTGTGGTGGTGCTAGTGGTTGGAGCTAGGTTATGGGGACAAGCTTCTTTTATGCCGGGAAGAAAAATGTTAACGGCGGCTGATTTTGCCAGTACGCCGTCTCTATTAGCGGTAATTGCAATAACATCGATGCCAAACCTATTGGCATAGGAAAGCATTGGAATTAGCTCCACAGTATTACCCGACTGTGATAAAACAAACAACGTATCATCCGGAGATACTCCACCGAGATCTCCATGGCTTGCCTCGGCCGGATGCAAAAAAAACGAGTGAGTACCCGTGGAAGACAACGTAGCGGAAATTTTTCTGCCGACATGCCCGGGCTTTCCCATGCCAGAAACTATAACATGACCATTTTTGGAATAGATCAAATCCACTGCTTCAATAAAACTAGCACCAATATCGTTATCCATCATTTCTAGGCCGATAATTTCCTGCCGAAAAACAGATTTTGCATAAGCTAGTTCATCACAACCACCGTCGCTGTTTTCCATAGTATTACTCACCATCTATCTATTCAACTGTCACTGATTTTGCCAAATTTCTCGGACGATCAATGTCGGTTCCCCGCTGGATCGCCGCATAGTAAGCTATTAGTTGCAGTGGTATGGAATACAGGATAGGAGTTAGCTCTGCCTGAATAACCGGAAGAACTATCTTTACCATATCCTGCGGAAACACTTTTGCTCCATTTTCATCGGTTATCACCATGACATTTTTTCCCCGTGCCTGTACTTCACTGATGTTAGAAATTGTTTTTTCGAATAACTCTCCGCTGGGACACAAAAAAATCACCGGCACGTGATCATCTATCAATGCTATGGGGCCGTGCTTCATTTCTCCTGCTGCGAATCCTTCCGCGTGAATATATGATATTTCTTTCAGTTTCAACGCACCTTCCAGGGCAATGGGATACATCACGCCACGTCCCAAATATATTGCATTGTTGCTTCTGGAAATAATCTTGGCGATTCCCTCCACTTCCTGTGCCAAATCCAGCGCTTCTTCGCACAAGGTTGGAATTTCCTTCAATTTTTCCATCAAAAAATCATTTCGGCAGAAGGAAATGCTGGCCAATATCACCAACTGAGCCGTAAAAGCTTTTGTGGAGGCAACTCCCATCTCAATTCCAGCCTGGGTGTAGAATACAACGTCGGAAGCACGAGCCGTCGCACTATTTTTTACGTTTGCAATGGCGACGGTACGGCAATTGCTATTGCTGCGAACATATTCTATGGCAGCCAATGTATCCAAAGTTTCTCCGGACTGGGATATAGAAAACACCAGTGTATGTTCCTGAATTACTGGACTCCTATAGCGAAATTCCGATGCAATTTCGACTGTGGTAGGTATTTTTAGATATTTTTCAAACCAATACTTGGCCACCATGCCGGCATGATACGAAGTCCCACAGGCTAAAATCAGCACATTTTCCACATCATCCAACATAGCTCTATCAATTTCATTGTGCAAAATTGTATTTCTTATGGCACTGGGTTGATCCCGAATTTCCTTGAGCATGAAGTGCGAATATTCGCCTTTTTCTGTATCAATTATACCAAAAGTAACCCTGTGGCGCTTGCGTTCTACGGCCTCCAGTGCCGTATTAAAAAAAGTTACTCCATCTACTCTATTCATCTCCACAATATCGCCATCCTCCATGTACACAATTTCGTCACAAATGCTAGATAAAGCTCCGGCATCCGACCCAACACACATGTGCTTTTTGCCCAACCCGACTACCAGTGAACTTTTATTTCGCATTGCCAGCAGTGCATCTGGAAAATGTGAAAATATCGCGACAACGGCAAAAGTTCCATCAAGCATTTTAAAAACACTACCCATAGCTTGGCGTGGATCAAATCCTTTCAGCAATTCCCGCTGTAATAAATGAACGATAACTTCAGTATCAGTTTCGGATTCAAAAACATATCCCTCGGTTTGAAGGATGAACCTCAGGGCTTTAAAATTTTCGATTATACCGTTGTGGATAATGGCTACACTCTTTGACATCATGGGGTGCGCATTGTTTTCCGTTACTTTACCATGGGTTGCCCACCTGGTGTGCCCAACGCCCAAGTCACCGCACATATCATCGGTGATTTTTTCTCGTAAATTCGCAACTTTCCCTACGGATCTTACTCTTAATATCTCACTGCTAATAATGGCAATTCCAGCCGAATCATACCCTCGATACTCTAGCCTTTCTAACCCCTGAATCAATTCAGAAACCACATTTGTATTTTTTTCTCCAACAATACCAATTATGCCACACATAAACATCCTTTCCGATTATATTTTGCTTCTTCTCTTTTTGTTTCTGAAAATTATTGCTCCCTTTTCTATGTTTTTTTGGCGAGCACGGGCAAACACCATATCTCCATCTTGAACGTTATGTGTTACAACACTACCAGCTGCCACCATGGCATCATTTCCGACTTGAACCGGAGCTACGATGGAAGAATTTGAGCCGATAAAGACATTATTGCCGATGGTAGTTTTGTATTTTGTAAAACCGTCGTAGTTACAGGTTACACTGCCAGCTCCTATGTTCGTCTCCATGCCAACAAAGCTGTCGCCCACATAACTCAGGTGATTAATTTTTGATTTTTCAGAAATAATGCTATTTTTTATTTCCACAAAATTACCAATGGACGCATTGTCGTGTACTTCGGTTCCCGGGCGCAGTCGAGCAAAGGGACCGATACTGGAACAATTTATGCTGGTTCCTTGCAATGTGCAAAATGAGTCTATGAAAGATCCGCTCTTTATGCTAACTCCATCCATGAATATAACATATGGGCTAACGACGACATCCGGTTCAATTTTCGTATCGTGGGAAAAAAATACGGTTTCCGGAGCCACCAATCGCACACCATTTTCCGTATGCTTTCGGCGCATTTGCTGCTGAAAATGCTGTTCCAGTACACATAATTCCTCCATGGTGTTCGCTCCTGATAGTTCATCCACAGGACCTTCATAATACCTGCACACAAACCCTGCATCGTAAATTAATCTAACAATCTCTGTAATATAAAACTCTCCGGTAA
The DNA here is from genome assembly GCA_031288225.1 of Holosporaceae bacterium. Taxonomy (GTDB): domain Bacteria; phylum Pseudomonadota; class Alphaproteobacteria; order UBA3830; family UBA3830; genus BNWE01. The sequence continues at coordinate 13,338 of JAITRU010000045.1, forward strand.
CGGGGCTGGGACGTATTTTTCTTATCATTTCCGATAACACATCGCGCCTTATGAGCAAACCACAATTGCACAGATCAAGAAAATTTTGCGATTGTGCATCATCGCCAATCATTTTACTTTCGGTGCGCTGTTTTTCACAGTCCCGGGCATCTTTCGCTTCCACTATACTCCTAATGGTGCCAATTTCAGGCGCTGCTTCAAGTCTGCCAAGACACTGATTCCCTTTGGCACTCATGACCAACGCGACCAATGCAGTTTCGGGGTAAGTCAAAGCAACTTTCTTCAGAGCTCGCAAAACATTTGGCGATACAAGCGGAACATCCGCGTATAGCACATAAACCCAGTCGTTAGCATTGTTGGCCTGGTTGCAATCAATTGCAACACTTCCATCTTTTTTTTTGTTTGCATGATTTAAAACATTCAAAGCACATCTTACTGCATCTCCGGATCCGGTTGGTATCTTCTGATATGCCTTCAAAACTTCATTGTAATAGGCAAACATAGGAGCATCTTCTTTGGTTGCGATTTCATGTGCTGGATTTAGGACTACAACAATTGCTTTTGGGTCGATAGCCTTTGCGCTTTTTATAACGTGGTCAACCATGGCAAGGCCGCCAATCTTATGTAACACCTTAGGAATCGAAGATTTAAGTCTGGTTCCATTGCCGGCTGCCAGCACAACAACAACATCGGAAGATTGTTCGGTAAATTCATCCATTTTACACTCAAGATTCAAATCGAAGACCAAGAAAATTTACAATGCATAAACCATTTCCATCTATAATTTGGAATATGGCATCGACTCCACCAATGCCAGTATAGCGTTTTTTGGGAATTTTTTGTAGAAAAATACCGTAATTTGGGTAAAAAATTTCATGAATAAAGTTGTGGTGATTTTGGGAATCATAGTACTAATAACATTGGCTGGATTATTTTTCTGTGTTGGCTTCTTTACTGGAACTTCAAGCTTTGCTGAAAAAGCCGCCCAAACATTAAAGATGGAAGCCCAAAAAGAACCAAAACTTAATTCTGATGATGTCGATGAATTAACTGACAAAAAGTCAGCCACGTTGTCCGAAAAAGTTCAAGGAATATTGTCAAAGGCTTCATCGTTGACCGCAAAACCAAAAGATGAAAAAAAATCTCCGGAAATTTCGGAGAAAACAAAAAATAATAAAAAATTTGATGAGGAAGATAATGATGAAAGCTCCAAAGTAGTGGCCGACAGCGAAAAAAAATCCTCCAAAAATGCCACCAACAGGAAAAAGGACAATAAAAATGACATGGATTTATTGGAGGAAGAAGTGGACAGCGCTTCAGAAACTACGGATTCACGAGTAACCATTGACGCACTACTGCGGGAAATAGCGGCTAATCATTCCACCAATGACGATTGTTCCTACAGCAAAACATTGCTGCAAAGCAAAACTCCCCAGGTACCCAACGAAAATAGCCTGGTGGGGAAAAAAATTGTGTTTGTCGGTTATTTCAAAAACAGCATATCAATGCAGATACAAAAACTTCTCAGTAGTAAAGGCTATCAAACGCACGTAGAGCAATCAAAGGGAGGCGATCCAGGAGAATCATTTGTGTTCTGTGGTCCATTCAGAAAAGAAAAAAATGCCGAGAAACTAGTTAAATGGCTGCGCAAAAATGATTTTACCGATGCTAGGGTAGTAAAAATCTCCGAGGAGTCCATAGAAGAGACTTTGTATGATTCTGCTAATGATGAATCAGATTTACCTAAAAATAAAGAAAAGGAAATTCCTGAGATTAATAGCGTCACTCAAAGGGAATTGCTAAAGGTGCAAAATCAGATGATGCAGGATCAGATTTTACAAAACCAGGCGAAACAGCGAGCTCTTCAGTTGCAAAACAATCCCCAGGCAATGCGCGAAGTTCTTGCAAAGCAAAATAACAATAATCCCGGAATAATGCAGCAACAACAGCAGAGAATGGCTCCGCGGCAACAACAAATGCCGCAGCAGCAAATGCCGCAACAACAAATGGCGCAACAACAGCGGCTAATGCAGCAGCAAATGATGCAGCGACAGCAACAAATGGCTGCACAACAACGCCAAGCGCAGCAGCAATCGGCGGCGCAGCGACGGTAGAAATTATTTCCACGCGAGATTCGTGGACATCATCCTAATCACCATTGGTTGAATTCCCATAGCGCTAAAGTTTCTGAAATATAGGGACAGACAAAAATTATGTTCATTTTTTAATCAACCTATTCCTGCGCACAGTGTTGGGAAGCTAGTAAGGGTGATAAAAAGCACTGCGACAAAAGAGATTTTTGAACAATTTCCGTCTAGATTTGTTTTTCAGGAATTGTCCTCATACCTAGGCCCTGAAAATACAGCAAAATTGGCTTTTGGTTTCTTTTTTTTTGCTTTATTATATGTTTATTTAAACAATTTTGCTACGATGCCAGGTAGAGTTAGGTTTTTTGGAAGTGTTCGAAGCCTGGAGTTCCGGTTTTTTGAAAATTTAAGACTGATTTTGATCTTGAGTTTTTGCCGCTATGCTATTACTTTATTGGTGATGAAGTAGTCATGGTGGTAAATCAAAAGAATGCGCCAGGCAGAGTGCTGATGCGGGGATTTTTGCTTGGTGCTTGAGGAAGTTTATTAGGATCGGAGCATAGCTCAGTCTGGTAGAGCACAGCCTTCGGGAGGCTGGGGTCGGAGGTTCGAATCCTCTTGCTCCGACCATATTTACAGCTTAATGCCCAGAGCGATGTGTTGCTGCAAAAAAATTGTGTAAAAGGTAATTGTGTTGAGTTTTGCTAGAAGGGCTGCATATTTTTCGCGCTTTTACTGTTGAGAGTTGTACGTGCTTGTACACATCTAGCGATGTATATTGATATGGAAGGACAATAGGACAGTGTCAAGGAAAAAAGTGATATTCGGCGGTGTGGTGGTGTTTGTTATTGCGGTCTGCATCGTGTTGTTTTTTGTCAGAAGCAAAAAACCTGCAACCATAAACGATGAGGGACCACCCCAGGTGCTGGTGGCCACATCTGTCATGGCTCCGGTTGTGCGTTATATAGATGCCATAGGCACGCTGAGGCCACATGATTCCGTTATAATTAAATCGGAAGTGAATGCCATGATATCGAAGATTCATTTCGTTGAGGGGGCCGTTGTTGAAGCAAATACATTGCTAATGGAGTTGGATGATTCCACTGCAAAAGCACAGCTGATGGAAGCGGAGGCTGCCTACCGTAAGGCAAAAAGTGAGTATGAGCCGAATGAAAAATTAGCGGGGAAGGGAGTGGTTGCCCGCATCGAGAGAGATAAGAAGAAAGCTGAGATGGACATGTACGAGGCTCGGGTGATTTCCAGCAAGGCCAATCTCGAAAAGCACAAGATACATGCTCCGTTCGGAGGAGTGGTGGGACTAAGAGAAGTTAGCCAGGGACAATATGTTACGTCCGGAAATGAGCTGTTGAAAATAGTTGACTGTCATCCATTGAAGGTAGATTTTAAAATTGCCGAGGTAGACATAGGCAATGTTAAAGTCGGCGATGAAATTAAGGTCCTGGTAGGTGGAGATAAAAGTAAGGAATATACGGCGCATATATCAGCGCTGGATCCGGAAAGTGATAAAATTTCCCACTGCTTTGATGTTAGGGCAATATTGGATGTGCCCGAAGAAATTGCCATAGAGTCGCGGGAGCTCAGACCAGGTCGCTTTGTTAGCGTAAAGGTTGAAATGGAAGGCAATCAAATGGGAGTGGTCGTCCCCGAAAGTGCGCTGGAAAAAACAGGAGATACCTACTATGTTTACAAAATTGTGGATGGAGTTGCCATAACTACTCCCGTTACCATCGGTGTACGACGCGATGGTGAAGTAGAAATAACATCGGGGATGAATGAAGACGAAGTGGTGGTAATTAGTGGTCAGCATGGTGTACTGGACGGTAAACCAGTTTCCATACAAGATCCGGATCAACAACAGATGGATTCACTGGATACGAATTCAGCTGCTCAACAAAAAACTACAGCAACGGGTAGCGTTAAAAAAGGAAAGTCCAAAAAGAAGAAAAAGTCAGTTTCTGCGGGAAATTTAACGAGCAATGGCTGAATGCAGTAGAATTTGTGAAAAGTGTTGGAATAAAGGTACAATTTTTGGAGGAGTGTTAACGTCGTGGAGATAACTGAAGTTTGCATCAGAAGACCTGTTTTTGCAACCGTTCTGACGCTAATGATTGTCGTACTGGGTCTTGTTTGTCAATCACGATTGGCGGTGCGAAAAAATCCTAAAATTGAAAAGTCTGAAATTTCAATAGAGGCAGAGTTCAATGGCGCCAGCCCAAAAGTTGTCGAAACGCAAATTACAAAAGTTTTGGAGGGATATTTTGCTACCATTCCTGGAGCTGAGCTCATTACCTCCAACAGCAGTAATGAAAAGAGCGAAATTAATATAGAATTTTCGTCCGATAGGTCTCAGGATGGTGCCGCTGCGGACGTGCGAGATCGGTTATCGATGGCTCGTAGCTATTTGCCCCACGGTATACCAGAGCCGGTCATTAGAAAGGGGTACGCAGACAATGAATCCAGTGGCATAATCATATGTTTTACCAGTAAAAAACGCTCAGTGGATGACATGCGAGATCTTATCGAAAGATATGTTAAGTCAAAATTTGAGGTTTTGCCTGGAGTAGGGCGAGTGGCACTATCCGGTGGCAACGTGAAAAGCATGAGAATATTTTTGGATCCCCAGAGATTGGCGGCCTACGGCTACACGCCAGCGGATGTGGTGGATGCCATCCCGGTTCAGCACGTTAACAAACCCTGCGGACGACTAGTCAGCAAAGATCGAGAGTACATGCTCATTGTCAGTGGAGAGTTAACGAGACCGGAAGAGTTCGATGAGGTGGTATTACCATCCCATGGCAAAGAGAAGGTGGTGCGCATAAAGGACATTGGCAAGTCTAAACTTGTGTCCGATGATATCCGTGAAGGAGATTGGTTCAATGGCCGGGAGTGCGTCGCGCTGCATATTTACAAGCAATCAATGGCTAATCCCATAGATCTCAGTGTCACCATTAACAAAATTCTGCCACAGATAAAAGAGCTTGTTCCGTCAGATACGGATGTGGTTATCGCCTGGGATGAAGCCGGGGAAATTAATGCTTCCATGAATAACGTCTACAGGGCAATTTTTGACGCCACTCTTCTGGTGGTGGCTGTGGTGTTTTTGTTCCTGTGGTCTTTCCGGGCTACGCTAATACCAATTGTGACGATTCCGGTGTCTTTGCTTGGGACTTTTGCCCTTCTCTACGCCTTCAATTTTTCCATCAACACTTTCACAATGTTGGCAATGGTTTTGGCGGTGGGATTGGTGGTGGATGATGCCATAGTTGTGCTGGAAAATGTGCACAGGCATATGGAAAAGGGACTTTCCCGCTTCAGAGCAGCCATTGTTGGGTCCAAAGAAATATATTTCTCGGTAATCGCCATGACCCTCACCCTCGCAGCTGCCTACGTCCCCATAGCCCTAACTCCTGGAGAACTTGGCAAATATTTCAAAGAATTTGCACTGACTTTATCTGGAGCCGTGCTTATTTCTGGATTTGTTGCCGTTACGCTATCACCGATGATGTGTTCAAAACTTCTAAGCATAGAAAGAAGAAAGAGAGCCGTGGGCTTTTGGCGCAAAGCCGCTGATTATCAGGAAAGTGTTCTGAAATATGTTGAGGATAAGTACCTGCGCCTGCTGAATTTAGCCATAGCCCAAAGGATTTGGGTTGTTGGCATTGGTCTATTCATAGCCATTATTGGAGCTGTGTTGATTAACAAATTGCCATCCGAAAGTAAACCCCTGGAGGATCAGGGAATGGTAAGTTTTCAGGGTAATGGTCCCGTGGGAGCTTCCTATGGTTTTATGAAGGCAAATGCCGCAAAAATAGATGCAATTTCAGCGAAGGCTCCGTTTTTAAAAAATCGATATCTCAAAACCGACACCCGTGAAATTACCGGATGGGTGCAGCTGAAGGATTGGGATGAACGGGACAAATCCAGTCGAGATATAGCGGAAATTCTTACACCTCAGATGAGAAAAGTCACTGGAGTTCCTTGCTCAGCAACGGCTGGTTCCCGAGGATCTGATCGAGAGTCAATTACTTTTGTGCTGCAGACCAATCAAAATTTCGAATATCTTAACAAATTTGGCCACCGTTTCATGCGTGCCCTGCAGTCCAACTATGGTGGCATACAGTCCCCCATGAGATCAACGCTGCTAAACCCGCAGCAGGAGTATGTGGTGGAGATAGATCGCAACAAGGCAGCATCTTTGGGAGTAGCCGTTGATGACATTGTTACTACCATTGGATTTTTGGTGAGGGGACAGAAGGCTGCCAATGTTCAGAGGGAGTCGAAGAGAGATGAGCTGTTTGTGCAGGTGGAAAGCGACCTGAGGCGAACACCGGAGGATTTGTCCAAGATGCTCGTGAGATCAAAGCTTCAGGGGAAAAATAGCAGCGAAACAAAAATGGTGCCTGTGTCGGACCTGATTACAATCCGTGAAAGAATGTCTCCCATGGGCCTGAACCACTATAACCAAATGCTTTCGGCCACGGCCTATGCAGATATCAGTCGGGGATATAGTCTTGGACAGGTAATTGAAGATATTGAACACCTTAGAAGCCAGTATTTGTCGGATGCGATGCAGCTGACTTTTGCCGGATCTACAAAATCGTACCTTGAGGAAAACAAACAGATTGTGATGGTGTTTATTTTGGCTCTGATATTTGTGTTCCTAGTGCTTGCCGCACAGTTTGAAAGTTTCATAGACCCATTTGTCATCATGCTGAGCGTGCCGTTTTCCATTACTGGAGCGCTAATGACGTTGTCCCTTGTATCGGATGGAAGCCTAAACATATATTCTAAGGTCGGGCTCGTAACTCTCATTGGTCTCATCACAAAGCACGGAATATTAATAGTTGATTTTGCCAACAAAATTCGAGAAAAAGGTGGAACGTTCGTGGAAGCAGTTAAATCCGCTGCTTATATGCGCCTACGTCCAATTTTAATGACCACCTTTGCCATGGTAATAGGATCCATACCTCTGGCATTGGCTACCGGAGCCGGAGCTGCGTCTCGTAGACAGATTGGCTGGGCAATTGTGGGTGGCATGTCGTTTGGTACACTATTTACATTGTTCATAGTGCCATTGGTGTATATATTCTTTGCGCGATTCAAGAGTAAAACTCTGATGGAAGAATAGCAGCAGCGGAGATTGCCCCCTAATACCAAATCCCATCATCGATTAACTATTGCCTGCCTGGCAGCGGCTGCCATAGAGCGTGTTCGAGAAGCCATTTGGACAATCCAAAATGGGATTTGGTATAAGCATATAGTATGATACAAAAACCTATGCTTATTGGGGAGAAG
>JAITRU010000047.1 GCA_031288225.1 Holosporaceae bacterium
ATCGTTGGAAGAAATAGAAGATGCTCTGCAGACTTTTCTTGATGGCCTGCAAAATTCCACAATTGCCAAATTATGCAGCAATGATTATTTGGTTATTTAGGAATGGGATTTGGTATTAGAGATCTTTTTGGCATTCCGGATAATCGTTGTCGAAACCAACCCAACAGGCAAACGGTAATTTTTCGCTGCGGAATTTTTCCACTGCAAAGTGCACTGCGCTTTTGGTTTGAATTTCGCACACAATATTAAACATGTCAGAAGAAGTTCCGGAATTATGATAGCTTCATTGCACGAAGTAACATCCATGTCCATCAACGACGGAAAATACATAAAAATTTTCCAATCATGTTTGCATCGAGTAATTTTGAGATGTTCATTGCAGCTCAAGTATCTCCTTTCCTTCGAGGATTTGATGAGAAGATCCGTCGAGTTCGCCTGGATGAATCGGTTCGAAACGTCTGCCCATAATTTTCGCAAGGAAAAGTTCTGTAATTGTCATATAATACCAGATCTCGTTGCAAATTATCCAAAACATGCTTTGCATAGCCTGCAAATCAAGGATGTCATTTGGATACCAGACATGGGATCTGGTATAATACCAAATCTCATTACTAATTTCTCGCAGCAAGCGGTGAGCAGCCTCATGTTCAGGCTATGCGGAAAAGCTTTCGGATAATTTATTCTGAGGAATGGTATAAGTTCGCTTCCTCAGCGTGATTGAGCATATAACTTGGTATAGTTACAGATACCCAACGGCTGTCACTTAGTTTCGAAAGAACTCCATATGTTGCCGTTAATGGTGCTGAAATAATTCTTCGCCGGTGAGCCCGAGCAGGTCCAATTCTGCCAACAACTGTACCGTGCGAAAACACTCCAGGGCAAGATTTTCTCGATGTTCCCGCCGCAGCATCTCATCCAATTTTTCTCGTATGCTGTGCAGATATAGCACATCGCGGGATGCATATTCCACCTGTTCATCCGAAAGTACTTGCCGTCCCCAGTCGGAGGTTTGTTCCTGCTTGGATAACTCAACGTCAAGTAACTCCCGACACAAGTGTCGCAAGCTGTGTTTATCACTGTACGTCCTGGACAATTTCGAGCCAATTTTTGTGCAATACACAGGATTTACCAGAATGTTAAACGTATAATTCAGCACTGCTAAATCAAATCTGGCGAAATGAAATATTTTCAGTACCTCACTGTTTTGTAGTAATCTTTTCAAGTTTTTCGATTCACAGGTAGTATCTCGTTGCATCTGTACCAAATGAACATCCCCCTTCCGAGAACACAACTGTACCAAACACAATCTGTCTCTACGAGGAACCAACCCCATGGTTTCAGTGTCAACCGCAACGCTATCAACGAAGTCCAGATTATCTGGAATATCATTCTGGTACAGATTTATCATCTCGCTTCAAATGTTCCAATGGCATTTACATAAAAAACAAAATGGTGCCCAAAAGAAGACTCGAACTTCCACCCACTCGCATGGACTAGGACCTGAACCTAGCGCGTCTACCAATTCCGCCATCTGGGCCTAACTTATTTAGCCCTCTCAATATACGTTACATCGGCGGTGTTGACAACAATTTTGGTACCGGCTTCGATGTGTGGTGGGACCATTATGCGTACTCCATTTTCCAATATCGCTGATTTGTAAGAAGATGCGGCAGTTTGAGCCCTCACAACTGCATCTGCTTCGATCACTTCCATCACAACGGTGTCCGGAAGAATTACGCTTATTATTTCCCCATCGTAGGAGCAGACCTTTACAACCATATTATCCTGCAAAAAGTCCGCTGCATCACCAATAATTTTTCGATCAATCTGAATCTGATCAAATGTAGTCGTGTTCATGAAAGTGAAAAGATCTCCGTCCCGAAAAAGTTGCTGGCATTCATCCTCATCCAGACGAATTTTTTCCAAACTTTCTTCGGATCTGAATCGTTCGTTTAGCTTTGTTCCATGCTTTAGTTCGCTCAGCTCTACCTGCAAAAAAGCTCCACCCTTGCCGGGTTTCACATGCTGTAATTTTGTTACAGTCCAAAGCTTCCCTCTGTGCTCAATTAGCATACCTATTTTTAGCTCATTTGCTCCAATTTTCACCGATTAGCTCCCTTAATTTTTCGGAACGCAAAAACCATACCATCCGCCGATGAATCTTCTTTTGATTTGAATTTTATAATTACCTCCGCAGGATATAAGGCCCACTGGAGCGGGTGATGGGAATCGGACCCACGTCATTGGCTTGGAAGGCCAAAGCTTTACCATTAAGCTACACCCGCATATTTACCAATCTGCTCACTCCAAGACAAGAGATAAGCTATTTTTTCAATAAGTGCAAGTGCTATTGCACAATGAGAATTGGCAATTATTGCATGAAAATTCCCTAAATTTGGTACACCCCAGGCGCTAGCAGCTGAAGAATCCTAGCAAATACAGCCGCCCAATTTTATAAATTGGACTTGCCGAGCTAGTCCTGTCAGATCGTCCAATTCTACCAAAAGTCCACAAAACGTCGCTTTTCCGGTGGCTGACATTAATTTAGTTCTCATATATCCGCTGGAAAACTTCGCAATTGCCGCTTGTTTGTTCATACCTATGACCGAATCATAGTCTCCGCACATGCCAATGTCCGTCTGAAATGCTGTACCTAGTTCCAGGATGCGCTCATCGCGGGTAGGAATATGCGTATGTGTTCCCACCAGTATTGAGACCCGGCCATCCACGAAGTGCCCGATGGCATTTTTCTCGGATGTTACCTCCGCGTGAAAATCCACAACAATTGCATCGGCATTCTTTCTAAGTGCGTATTTTTGCAACAGGCTACTGATTGCCTCAAAGGGATCGTTAACAACGATTGGCATATTTTTATAACCACTGATGTGTATCACGACTATTTTCTTCCCGCCGGCGGTAATTTCCGCAACTCCTGTTCCGGGAGTATTGAATGGCATATTGTGAGGACGCAGCAACCTTTTTTCGGTAGCCAAAAAGGGAATAATCTCTGCCTGATCGAAGATGTGATTGCCACCTGTCAGGACATCGGCACCAAGCTCAAAGAAGCGCTTCGCTATGGTTGCAGTTATCCCAAATCCACCGGCGGCATTGTCAACGTTGATAACGATAAAATCGATGGAATATCTTTTTTTAAGATAGGGGAGATGTGCTTCGATTGCCTCCCGACCAGATCTGGCCTCCACATCCCCACACACAAGAATTTTCATCTTTTCATCCGTTTTCTATATTTTTGATTGCCTCTGAAAAGTTATCAAAGTTGCCTACAAACATCGGCGGTGGTTTTTGGGGAAAAAGGCCGCCACTTTTACAAACCATCAACAATCTGAATGGTTAAATTCAACACGACGATAGCAGTGCATTTACATCACCGTAGCTGAAGTGGTAGGCACAGTAACCGCTGAGGATGTCTGGATAGCCGCCACTTGCATCGTGGACACTTCTCCAACCAATGATTTTGCTAAAACGTCATCGGCGGCATCAACCATTACGATATCCAAATCTTCTATGACGCACGCTGGCACATCCCGCAGATCAGATTCATTTTCCTTTGGAATGATTACTGTCCTGATGCCACCCCTATGGGCTGCCAACAGCTTTTCCTTCAAGCCTCCGATCGGAAGCACGCGTCCGCGCAGTGTTATCTCCCCAGTCATAGCAACATCTTTTCTAACGGGGAGGGATGTGAGGGTGGATACTATGCTGGTTACCATGGCAATGCCGGCCGAAGGCCCATCCTTGGGAGTAGCACCTTCCGGTACGTGGATGTGAAAATCGGTATTTTCAAAAATTTTAGGATCTATACCAAGGCTCTTGGCCCTGGAGCGCACAAAACTCATGGCTGCCTGAATCGATTCCTGCATCACGTCTCCGAGTTTTCCCGTTAGTGTTGTCTTTCCCTTACCGGGAACACTAATTGCTTCTATGGAAAGCAATTCGCCTCCAACCTCGGTCCAAGCGAGCCCCGTAACGACACCAACGAGATTTTCATTTTCCGTTTCCATGCGCTTGAATTTCTTTGCGCCAGCATATTTTTCAAGGCTATCTATGGTGATATCCACCCTGGTGATGCTGTCCGGATTTTCCGCCAATTCTTTCACTACTTTACGAGCTGCATTGGCGATTTCTCTTTCCAGAGACCTTACTCCTGCTTCGCGGGTATAGTTGCGAATCAGCATCATCAGCGCTTCATCATTGATGGAAAATTCATCTTCCACTAGGCCGTTTTCATGCATCTCCTTCTTTACCAGATGTCGCTTGGCTATTTCCAATTTCTCGATTTCCGTGTACCCGGACAGGCGAATAATCTCCAATCTGTCTAGCAACGGACTTGGCATTTTATAGGAATTAGCTGTTGTAATGAACATTACGTCGGATAAATCGTAGTCTACCTCCAAATAATGATCATTGAACGAGCAATTTTGCTCCGGATCCAACACTTCCAGCAGGGCGCTGGCAGGATCACCCTTCCAATCGGAGCCCATTTTATCAATCTCATCCAACAAAAACAGTGGATTTGAGGATTTCGCTTTTTTCATGCTTGATATTATCTTGCCGGGCATGGAGCCGATGTAGGTTCTGCGGTGTCCCCTAATTTCGGATTCGTCATGCACACCGCCGAGAGACACTCGCACATAATTTCTCCCCGTGGCTTCCGCAATGGATTTAGCCAGCGATGTCTTTCCCACCCCCGGAGGCCCTACTAGGCACAATATCGATCCTCTTATTTTGCCAACTCGATTTTGAACAGCGAGAAATTCCAGAATTCTCTCCTTAACGCTTTCTAAACCATAATGATCCCGATCCAGAATCACCTTAGCCTCTTTAAGATCTCTCTTTATTTTGGTTTTTGTGCTCCAGGGAATGCTAATCATCCAATCCAGATAATTGCGTACAACGGTCGCCTCCGGAGACATGGTTGACATGTTTTTCAGTTTTTTCAGTTCTGCATTAAACTTTTCGCTGGCTTCCTTCGAAAATTTTATTTTCTTTGCCTTTTCTTCAAATTCTTTGATTTCATCGACGCTATTTTCCTGATCACCAAGTTCCTTTTGGATGGCCTTTATTTGCTCATTAAGGTAATACTCTTTCTGGCTACGCTCCATTTGCTTTTTTACGCGGTTGCGAATTTTACGTTCAACATTGATGACATCTATTTCCGACTCCATGCAGGAAAGTAGTTTCTCAAACCTCTTAATAGTGTCTGTTCCCTCCAGCAGTGCTTGCTTATCACTTATGCGCAACACCAAATGAGCAGCAATAACATCTATCAGGTCATTGGATGATTCCATATTTTTTATGGCGTTTAGTGTGTCACCGGATATGCGCCGATTCAACTTCGCATAATTGTCAAATTGCTCGATGACGGTGCGGCGATATGCTTCTATTTCCAGTGTCTTATCACTTTCATAAACCCGTAGTATGCTGTACTTTACCGAGAAATAATATTTATCAGATACGCACTCGGAAACAACAACCCTCTCCACACCTTCTACTAAAATTTTTACAGTACCATCTGGTAATTTTAGTATCTGCAAAATATTTCCCAACACTCCCACATGATACAAATCATCAAAGGTAGGATCTTCATTGTGAAGACTCTTTTGGGTCAGTAGAATGATTTTTTTTTCTTTTTCCATTGCTGCTTCCAGCGCATTGATGGATCTGGCTCTGCCTACGAAAAGAGGCACCACAACCCGAGGAAAAACAACAATATCTCTCACAGAAAGCACAGGACAAACATTATCTTTACCCAAGACCTAGCTCCTAGCACAAGCATTACCCTTAATCGCCGAACATTTTAATATAGGTTTGGCTTTCCCTTCAATAACTTCTTTGGAAATTATCAACTCCTCCACATTTTGGCTTGAAGGAAGTTCATACATCCAATCCAACAGCACAGATTCCATGATGGAGCGTAGGCCCCTGGCACCAATTTTGCGTTCCATGGCAAGCGTAGCTATGCTTGCCAGTGCCTCATCTTCAAACACAAGAGAGACTCCCTCCATGCTAAATAATTTTTGGTATTGTCTAACCAAGGCGTTCTTTGGTTGCGTGAGAATGGATACCAAAGCTTGCTCATCAAGGCTATTTAAAGTCGCTACCACCGGCAATCTACCAACAAACTCTGGAATCAGCCCATATTTAACCAGGTCCTCAGACTCTACTTTGGCGAATATCTCTCCCACATCTCTTCTATCTTTGTCTTTGATTTCAGCTTCAAATCCTATGGACGATTTGTTGCCACGAGCCGAAATGATTTTGTCCAGCCCCGCAAATGCGCCCCCGCAAATGAATAATATATTTGTGGTGTCCACCTGCAAAAATTCTTGTTGAGGATGCTTACGTCCACCATGGGGAGGTACCGAAGAAATTGTTCCTTCCATTATTTTTAACAGAGCTTGCTGCACGCCTTCTCCAGAAACATCACGGGTAATTGACGGATTATCCGATTTTCTGGAAATTTTATCTATTTCGTCGATGTAAACGATGCCCATCTGGGCTTTTTCCACATTGTAATCCGCTGCTTGCAGGAGTTTTAGTATGATATTTTCCACATCTTCTCCGACGTAGCCAGCCTCAGTTAGGGTTGTGGCATCCGCAATTGTAAATGGCACATCGATAATTTTTGCCAAAGTCTGCGCCAGTAAAGTTTTCCCAGTTCCGGTGGGGCCTATGAGCAAAATATTTGATTTCGACAACTCCACATCTGAATTCTTTGAGGCGTGCGCCAATCTTTTGTAGTGATTGTATATGGCTACCGAAAGTACCTTCTTTGCAACCATTTGTCCAATAATATAGTCATCCAGGGTGTTGTTTATTTCCTGTGGCGATGGTAAATTATTCTTCCACTTTGTTGTCACTGTGTTGCGAGATACATCGGAAATTATACCGGCACATAGTTCTATGCATTCGTCGCAAATGTACACGGTAGGGCCGACTATTAGCTTTTTTACTTCATGTTGAGACTTACCGCAAAAAGAACAACGTAAAATTCCTTCGTTGTTCATAGTTTTCTCTCTCATATAATTTTTCCTCCTGAAAGATATTCGCTCAAGATGTCATCGTGTTCGTTATTCACATGTCCATATAATACATCATCCCACCAATTCTCAAAAAAAAACTTAATTTTGCGATTTTTTACGCAGTTGATCTTCGCAAAGATTCTACAGGAAAAAATTATTTACAAAAAGAACTCGAGTCGTTAAATTTGAATTCAAAGGTATCTGCGATCATTTTATCACCAATCTGAACACATAAATGAAGCATCTCCGGGGCGATCTCGGAACGAAGATGGTTTTAGAATCTCTACTCGCTGCTGTAGACACTGCTTCTTCCCGCCAATGCGTTGATGGAGGTATGTGGAAAGCGCATCATAGAGAAATTGCGTAGCTTTTTCCAATAGATTGAATTTTCTTGTGGCAAAAATATCGTCAATAAAATCCGCTATACCTGCATAGCAAATGGTTTGATCCAATTGATCACTGACGCATGCTTGGCAAACACCATCGGGAATGCGCACTGCTACGTTGATTAAAACCCTGCGCCGTCGATTTTGTTCATCTGCATTGTTACCAAGCATACAATACACTTCATAATTACGTAAATTCAGCTGCTTAATCACAAATCACCGTGTCCTATGCGAAGACGCCTTCTATTTTTCATGAAATTTGAAATGGTGGGCAATGCAGGATTCGAACCTGCGACCACCTGATTAAAAGTCAGATGCTCTACCAACTGAGCTAATTGCCCCTAATGCGCCGAGATGTGAACAGCAACTCGAACCATCCATACATTCCATGATTTTCAAAAAACACCAGCAACACATACAATAAAAAAAACCATTGATAAAAGCAATGACTTTGCTGAGCAAGTTAAACTAATTTTCAAAAATTTTCTCCAAAAAATGGATATCAAATCTTCCACTAACAACATCCTGGTCATCCGACATTTTTTGATGTAGTGAAATTAACGTATCTACGCCATCGATAACATATTCCTTTAAAGCCCGTCGAAGCCTGGCAAGACATTGTGTACGATCTCTGCCATGCACAATCAACTTAGCTACCAAGCTATCATAGTATGGTGGAATTTTACAGCCATCGTAAAGTGCGCTGTCGACTCGTACCCCGGGTCCACCTGGGCAATGGTAGTTGGAAACCATTCCAGCTGATGGCAGAAATGTCTCTGAATTTTCAGCATTTATTCGGCATTCTATGGCATGGCCAGAAAATTTTACTTCCTCCTGTGTCATGGATAATTTTTCTCCGGATGCTATGAGAATCTGCTCACAGACAATGTCATATCCGGTAATCATCTCAGTTACTGGATGTTCCACCTGGAGCCGTGTGTTCATTTCTATGAAAAATAGCTGATCATTTTCATATAAAAATTCGAGAGTTCCAACTCCAACATACCCTAGCTGGGAGATGGATGCTGCTATTTTTCTTCCAAAATCATCTCGAAATGCCGGAGATAAGACGGTGCTTGGAGCTTCTTCCCATACCTTTTGATTCCGTCTCTGCAGTGAACAGTCGCGTTCTCCAAGGTGGATGGCATTACCAAATTGATCCATAAGAATTTGGAATTCGATGTGACGTGGATTTTTTAAATATTTTTCCAAATACACGCTGTCATTGCCAAAAGCAATGCCTGCTTCTCTTCTGGCCGTTTCGTAGGCTAATGCCACCTCCTGCCTGGATTTGGCAACATTCATACCACGACCACCTCCACCACCGGCTGCTTTAATCAACACCGGATATCCCATTTCGTCGGCCAGACGTAGAGCTTTCTCAACGCTGGTAACGGTGCCTTCAGATCCTGATACTACCGGTAGACCAATTCTGGCCATGGTTTTTTTTGCCATTACCTTGTCGCCCATCATGGCGATTTGATCCGCCTTAGGACCTATGAATATTAGTCCATGCTCCTCAACCATGTGAGCAAACATGGCATTTTCGCTGAGAAAGCCAAATCCAGGATGAATGGCATCCGCGCCCGTGACGCATGCGGCAGAAATGATGGCTGGAATATTGAGGTAACTTTCTCGGGGTTGCGCTGGACCAATGCATACACTTTCATCAGCCAGTCGCACATGCATAGCATCGGCATCCACTGTCGAATGTACAGCCACGGTACTTATGCCCAAATCCCTGCAAGCTCGCAGGATTCTAACGGCAATTTCCCCTCTATTTGCTATCAGTATTTTTTTTATCATGATTTTTTTGTTAATCGATTATGACAATGGGATCACCATATTCAATGGGTTGAGAATCTTTTACAAATATGTGTTTGACTGTACCAGACCTAGGAGATTTTATCATGTTCATGACTTTCATGGCTTCGATGATGAACAGTGTATCTCCTTGCGAGACAGCACCACCAACAGAGATAAATGGAGGCGTTCCAGGCCCTGGAGACAAATAAACCGTACCAACCATCTGAGCCTCTATCACTCCCGGATGGTTTTCTAGATCTGCGGATTCGCCGCCGGTACTCGTAGATGTAGCTATGCCGGCAATGGCGTTCGCTGCAACCATCGGACCAGCAATTCCAGCTGCAGTTACACTGGCAGCATTTAACGGAACAATCTGCTGCACTACGGTGCGCGCTACCCTTATCCGCAGAGAACCAGTCTGATACTCTATCTCTGTTAAATTCATTTCCGACAGCAACTCAGCTAAAGACCTGACAGCATCGGCATTGACATCTTCCTCCTGGTCCAATTTTTCAAATCCCCAGCGACTTTCTATCGGTTGTGACGCGTTCGAAATAAACGATACGCAACTTGCCCATATGCAACTAACTAACCTCATCCCCGATGAACATAGCGTTCATTGTATACTAGTTATTGCACAGATACCATGAACAATCAAATTATCGAAACAATGGTGGGCGCACAAATTATCGAAACAATGGTGGGCGCAGCAGGGATCGAACCTGCGACCACTACGATGTCAACGTAGTGCTCTACCGCTGAGCTATGCGCCCACTCCATTTCTCCAAAAGGTATACAATCTTCCATAAATTTTTGCAAGCTATGCTTATTAAGCTCCTTTACTTTCTACTGTATCCTGAGCTGTCCACAAGCTGCCAATATGTCGCTACCTCTGGATTTTCTTATGAGAGTTCTGATACCTCTAGATAATAGTGTTCTGGAAAAATGATTGACAGTTTCTCTGGAACTGCCGGAAAAGTTACAACCGGGCCAGGAATTGAACACAATAAGATTAACTCGGCAATGGATACGACCAAGCAATTTCGCTAGTTGTAGTGCGTCATTTTCTGTATCATTGATACCGGACAGCAGCAAATACTCAAATGTGATGTAATCGGTATTACTGCGTTCTAGATATTGCTTTGCAGCGGCCAAGATACAGTCGATATTGTATCTGTGATTGATGGGCATGATCCTTGATCTTGTAATATCGTCTGCGGCGTGGAGTGATATGGCAAGCTTTACTCCAAATTGAGATAAATTATCCAAGTGTTCATTAACAATGCCACATGTGGAAACTGTGATTTTGTGTCGGGAAAAATTGTGGGCTTTGGCACCCAGCAATAGCTGCAATGCGCAGGATACATGTTCATAATTCAGAAGGGGCTCTCCCATTCCCATAAATACAACGTTGGTGATTGGCTTGTGGTTTGAGAAAATTATCGCTTGATTTTCTTGGGAAGTAGGCATTTCGATAATTTTTTTCCAAAAAAAAATCTGTGCCATAATTTCGGATGAAGTAAGATTGCGGACAAGAGGTTGTGTTCCGGTATGGCAGAATTTGCATCCCATTGCGCAGCCAATTTGTACAGATACGCACACAGTATTTCTATTTTCTTCTGGTATGAATACTGTTTCTATGCCATTGCAGTAGGAATTTTGCAGTGAGTCGCTGGAAGGATCGTTGTTGATATACTCCAGCAGCGCTTTTTTGGTGCCATCTACAGATTGCTGCAGAGCAATGCATTTTGGCAAATCGAGAGAAAATTTTTCAGCCAGGATTCCGCGGACCTTCCTGGGAACATCCGTCATGACGTTAAATGGCTGCAACGACTTAGCCTGTATCCAAGGGAAAACCCGCTTGGCATCTAGGCTGGACAGACCATTTTCCAAAAAACGTGTTTGCAATTGAGACGCCGTTAATCCAAGCAGAGAGCAGCGAATTATCCGATCTTCCACATAGTTCCTTCTTTGCTATCCTCGATAATGACGCCATACGCCAAAAGCTGTTCTCTAATTTCATCTGCTCGTTCAAAGTTATCGGTCATTTTTGCTATCGCTCTGTCTTCGATCAACTGACTGATTTCGTTCTCAGAAATTTTTTTGAAACCGGCCTGGAACCATTCGTGACTACTCTTCCAAAGTAATCCCAATAGTGATGCTGCGTTTTTCATACTCGCGCACAGGCCATTAATCCTATCCCTATTGCATTCCTGCTCGCTCATCTTGAAAATTTCATCAGCCATCAGGTGTAGATTATGCAGAGCCAGAGGAGTATTGAGATTGTTGCACAGGGCATCAATAATTGGACTACTAGTGACATCTCCATCGGAAATGCACGTAGCTGCCGTTGAATCAGAACAGCATTCACAAATATTGCCGATATCTGCGGTAGCTATCCGAAGAGCGCCATATAGTCGATCTAACCCCTGTTTTGCCTGGTACAGTGCTTGATTAGTCCAATTGAGGATTTTTTGATAATGGGAACTAAGCAGCACATAGCGGATTATTTCACCGTCATATTCTTGTAAAATTTTGTCCAATGCAACAACATTACCGAAAGATTTTGACATTTTCTGACCATTGACCACCAGCATGTTGTTGTGGATCCAATACTTCGCCATGGTACACCCGAAAGCACCAAAATTTTGTGCCAATTCATTTTCATGGTGCGGAAACATCAGATCTTGACCTCCGGCGTGAATATCAAACTGTTCTCCGAGATATTTATGACTCATGGCGGAGCACTCTATATGCCACCCTGGCCGCCCACTTCCAAAATCACTATCCCAGGATGGAGTTCCTTCATTTGAAGGTTTCCAGAGAACAAAGTCTAACGGATCTTCCTTGTAGGGAGCAATTTCTACCCGGCTACCGGCAATCATATCATCCACATTTATTTTTGATAGAGCACCGTATTTGGGCATTTTTTTTACGCGAAATAGCACATGCCCTTCCGCTTCATAGGCGAACCCATTTTCGATTAATTTTCCAATGATGTTTAGCATTTCCGCTATGTGAAGCGTAGCTCTTGGTTCCACCGTGGCCGGCAGTAGATTCAATTTCTTTGAATTTGTATGAAATTCGGCTATGACAGCGTCAGTGATCTCTTGTATGGATATGTTTCTTTCCCTAGCTGCTGCATTGATTTTATCGTCCACATCAGTAATATTTCTCACATATGTAACATTTCCATCGTATATTTTCCGCAAAACTCTAAGCAAAATGTCAAATATAACGAGCGGACGAGCGTTCCCAATATGTGGACTCGCATATACGGTTGGGCCGCAAACATACATGCGAACATTTTTCTCATCCAAAGGCACGAAAGTTTCAATGGAATTTGATAACGAATTATATAATTGTAATTTATGCATAATAACCTCACTATAGATACTAACATTTTATCATGATTTCCGGCAATCACTTACAATATTATTTCTAATCCTGTTTTTAATGCGCTCATACCCCATGAGGTGTACGATACTTCTCAATTCCGGTCCCTTTTCCTGTCCAGTTAATATCATACGAATTGGATGTAGTAGATTCCTGCCCTTGCGTCCTGATACCTGCTTAATATCACATATCCATTGATCAAAATCTAGGCCATCGATATTTTCCTGTTCTAACGTCTCTAGCAATTGTTCGAGGAACTGCTTATCCTCCTCGAACACATCTATATTACCATAAAAGGCGTGGTACCAAGTGACGGCTTCCCTGATATAGTTAATATTTCCTTTTATAACATCCCAAAATTCCGGCGGAACATCGCATACCTGTAAACTCATCAGCTCATCCCTTACGTCATCAAAAGATTTCTCGGCAATGGCTTTTCGATTAAGGAATCGCAGGTTATCCAAATCAAATTTGGGTGATGCAAGGCTCATTTTATCAAATGAAAATCTCTTTACCAGAGTCTCAATGCTGCTGTTATAGGTAACGTTGACGGCTGTGCCCAAAGTTGCCAGCATATTTAGAATGACACTCGGAAGTATGCCTTCTTTCCTCATGTTTACGATGCTGAGTGATGATTCCATTCTCTTAGAAACATCCTGCTTATCGATGGAAAACAGCAGCGGTATATGGGCAAACAGCGGCGCTGCCTTGCCGAGAGCTCGAAACAAATCCACCTGCACCGCAGTATTGGTAATGTGATCATCTCCGCGCACTATATGCGTAACATCATAGTTGATATCATCCACAACCGACGCTAGCGTGTAAACATAATTCCCATCTGATTTCAGCAAAATAGGATCGCTGATGCTATTAAGTTGGATACCAATTTTCCCGTGAATCATATCATCCCACTCAATGTAATCGTCATCACTTAATTTGAAGCGCCAATACGGCTGCACTCCACTGTTAACGAGGCGTTTATGATCATCAGGTGTTAATGCAAGCGCTGATCTATCGTAGATTGGAGCTTCTCCACGTAAAGCGCTTGCTTTCCTTTTTAACTGCAATTCTTCCTTTGTTTCATAGCAAGCATACAACCTACCTATGCTCTTAAGATATTCAATGGCGCTATTATAGGTAGCAAAGTTGTTGGATTGTCTTACAAATTCATCCCAGTAAATGCCCAACCACTTCAAATCGTTCAGGATCAAATCCTCGGATTCCTTGGTTGATCTTTCGGGGTCGGTATCATCAATGCGCAGTAAAAAACAACCATCGTTTTTTTTCGCAAAAAGATAATTAATGATAGCTATCCTAACATTTCCGATATGCAAACATCCAGTTGGAGACGGGGCGAACCTTACTTTTACTTGCATAATCAAAAACTCTAACCTATTTTTCTGTTTTCTTGCTATTTTTTCCAATATTAGGCTTTTTTAGCAATCTTTGCCACCAGCTATTTTTTTTATTTTTGCTCGCCGAGACAGATGCGTTTGTAGCATTGATTTGCAACGAGTTTGTCTCCAGGAAATCCTCCATTATTTTATATGCATCGCCTGGTTTAGCAAATTGCTTATTGTTTGAGAATTCATTAAAATTTGTGTCGGGAAAAAGATCTCTCGAGTTTGTTGGTAATTGCTCGGGAAAGTTGTTTTTTTTTACATCTGCGACTTTATAGTTTTTTTTTGCTATTTTTTCCACAGCACCATCTTGCAGATTTTCAACGAAGCTATCAATGTCTTGTCTGTTGCTAACATTTTCTCGACTGCGATTCCTGCCGTAAGTTTTTTTGATATTCAGCGAAAATACAGTAGCGTTAGGGACGGCATTCTTGGATATTTCTTGAGATTCCGCATTCAACGATATTTCTTCGTTGGCGTGCTTCGATTTCTTTCTCCGCTTCTGGAAATGATGCCTTGTATCTGCCATGATCGACGGCCGCAAATTTCCTGCAACATTGTCTGCCACAACGTTTTCCGATACAGGAACACTAATCTCGTTCGCCGATAAATCGGTTGCAGCGTTCGTTGTTGGTGGAGCGATGGCACTTGCAATGTTCTCTTCATGCCCAATGCCGGTGCCAAATTCGGCATTTGATATTTCATGAAACAGTGTATCTTGTTGCTGGACTGGCGCTGCGTCTTCCAGCTGTACAGATTCCCCAGCGATTTGGATTGCTTCTTTTCTGCGACGATTCCGTCTTCTTCTGGACTTGGGTTTGGAATGACCTTCGAGTAATTCGCTGCTCTGTGATTGTTGAAGCTCATTATCTTTTTCTGCTTCATCCTCACTATCCTTAGCGTCAAGCTCGGCAATATGTTCGGAATCTGCTGATACATCTTTGAAAGTTTTTGCATTTTTAATGGCTTTGTTCTCCTTGGCCGCAGCAGGGCCCTCCACTAGCTCGGCGCTTTGTCTTATAACCTGTTCGATTTTGAAACCGTCGATCGGAGCTAAATTATCAATATTGAATTTGACAATTGCTTCACTACGTTTCTCAACATGCGAAATAAATTCCCTTTTATGATTAAGCATATACATGGCAACGGGTAGCGAAAGAGTTACAATAATTTCTCCAATATCCAGAGTGGCACATGTTTCTTCCACTCTTCTTAGAATCTGCAGGGCAACCGATTCATTGGACCAGATGGATCCGGAACCAGCGCAGTGAGGGCATGGGATCATGTTGGCATCAACGATGCTGGAACGTAATCTCTGACGGGAAAATTCCAGCAAACCAAAGGTACTAATGGATCCCAACTGAATTTTCGCCTTATCTTCCCGTAAGGCTTCTCGCAGGCACTTCTCCACTTGCACATTGTTACGTTTTTCATCCATATCTATAAAGTCTACTACTATTAATCCGGCAAGGTCTCGCAATTTACACTGACGCGCAATTTCCGATGCTGCTTCTAGGTTGGTTTTGAGGGCGGTGCCGGCAATATTTCGTTCTCGCGTAGACCTGCCGGAGTTTACATCTATGGAAATCAGAGCTTCCGTTGGACTTATTATCAAATATCCTCCCGATGGCAAATCTACTCTGGATGAGTAAATTTGATGCACCTGATCATTGATTTTAAATTTACTAAACAACGGAACTTTTCTATCGTCATACAATTTAACTTTCTTTACATGACTTGGCATAAGTTTTTTTACAAAATTCTTGGCAACTTTAAATCCTTCTTCTCCTTCAATGAAAATTGAATCGATATCCCGGGAATAAAAGTCACGAATAGTTCTTTTGATGATGCTGGCTTCTTCGTAAATAAGACATGGAGCCGTTGATTTCAGAGTATTTTCCCGAATTTCATCCCATAATTTTCTGAGATAGTCAAAGTCTTTCCTGATTTCAACTTTTGAATGACCGACACCGGCGGTGCGGATAACTACACTGCCATTTTCCACATGCAGTTCCGAAACAATTTTCTTAAGCTTTGCTCGATCTTCTCCATTGACTATTTTGCGGGAGACCCCGCTTCCCTTAGCCATGTTTGGCATCAGGACACAGTATTTTCCTGCCAATGATATGTACGTAGTAATGGCAGCACCTTTGTTGCCACGTTCTTCCTTTGTTACCTGCACCAGCATAATCTGCCGCTTCTTTATGACTTCCTGAATTTTATATCTTTTATAAAATTGATACCTGATGCGAGATATCTCCTTCGCATCATCAATGCTATCAGATTCCTCCACGGCAGACTCATTACTAATCTGAGCTGCGATGGCATTTTGCACGCGATTTTCAAGCTCTTCTCGATCACCCACAGGAATTTGAAAATAATCGTGATGAATTTCGCTGAAACTCAGAAACCCATGCCGCTCTTCGCCGTAATCGACAAAGGCAGCCTGCAGCGACGGTTCTACACGAACCACCTTCGCTAGATATATATTTCCCCTTGTTGGGGTTCTAGATGCGGCTTCGGTATCGAATCTTTCTAGCCGGTTTCCATCAACAATAGCAACTCTTATTTCTTCTAAATGAGCTGAGTCTATCAGCATACTTTTTGACATAACATACTCCGTATAAATCGTTACAACAGACATCGGAGAGTATGTTTGTCGCAAAATTACAAGATTTTTTATTAAAACTTACGTGCTCGACCACAAAGCCATTCCGGAAAGCATACACCAAAAACCGGAAGTACAAGCAACATATTGACAAAAAACAACACCGTGCGCTAAACATAACTCTCTTGGTTATCAAAACACCATAGCAGCAAAACTACCTCTGACATAATTTCGCAAAAGGCTTTCAAGGAACACCGCAAAACACGCAAGGTCAAAGCAAAATAATCAAAAGTAGCAATCATTACCCTCAAGTTGTGCAACAACCGGCTCACTTAAAAACATGAAGAAAACACCGATTATGCACACTTCAAACCACAACAATTGTATACACTATGCTATAATATGTAAACATGTTGTACCGGGATTTTCAGTGAATTGAAAAGTTCAATTAAAAATATTGTGATATCAGCAAATATGTTACGTTTCTTCTTTATTTCATTCACAATATTTGTCATTAACTGTTCATTGCCTGTGGAATCTTTGGGCAACAGTAGTGATCAAATTCAGCCACTGAAGAGGACCTATCTACGACAGCTGAATGGTGGTCAATATTACTTGTGTGTAGATTTTGACGAGGACGTCAAAATTTTTCCACGCATACACATCGCTGATTCCAGCATAAATGTGATCCTGTCATTTAATAAAAGCATTGTTGCTCCACCATCAAAGCCAATTGATCATAGGGTTGTTAGGAGCATAAGGTTTGAAAAATTCGGTCCATCGTCGCTGATGATGACTATCAACCTTAGGCACCAACTGACAGTTAGCAGCAAGCGTTACACTCAACATGCCTTGACAATAGGATTTAAGATACACAAAAAACCAATGATTGTGATCGATCCTGGACATGGAGATCGAGATTTGGGGACTCATTCCATTACCGGTAGTTACGAAAAAAATGTAACATTGGTAATGGCTGTAGAACTCATGCAAATACTGCTGGACAGTGGTAGATATAACGTTTCTCTTACGAGGGACAAAGATCGCAGCATTTCTTTGAAAGAAAGAAAAAGAACCATGCGGGTAAAGCGGGGCGATCTGCTTATTTCTCTGCATGCAGATGGCGGCAACAATGCAGAGTCACGGGGCATATCCGTTCATACATTGCCGGATTTGAAATTTTCTGAAAAATTCACCAAAGCATCTAATATTGACGAAGCAAAATACCGCAAAAATCTGCGAACATCACGTAAATTTGCCGAAACATTAGTTGGTTATATACCGAATGTTTGTAAATTACATCGACAAATGTGTGGAAATAGCAATTTGAAAATACTCGAGGTGGACAAACCTGCTGTGCTAATAGAGTGCGGAAACTTGTCCAATAAAAGAGATAACAATCTATTGCATTTAAAAAAATTTAGAGATAGAACCAACAAAGCCATTTTATATGCCCTGGATGAATTTTTTAAAAGAGAGAATAAATAATGAGGCTTTGGAAGATATGTTCGGTATTGATATGGCGGCTGTTTCTATTGCTAATATTTGCTAGCCTTGCCGGAAGTTTGTATGTTTTTTATATTTTTTCAGCTTCATTACCTGATCATACGTCCTTAAAAAATTATGTTCCAAGTGTATCAAGTCGGGTTTATTTGCAGAATGGTGAAAAACTGTGCGAGTATACCAGTGAAAAAAGGTACTTCATTCCCATTGACAGAGTTCCACAAAAATTAATTAATGCATTTGTTGCGGTGGAGGATAAACACTTTTTTTCCCACATTGGTGTTGATATTTTTGGCATAATACGATCTGTCATAAAAAACGTTGATAATTACATATATGGCAATGGTAAGAGACCGCAGGGGGCATCCACTATAACCCAACAGGTTGCAAGAATTTTTCTTATAAAGAACAACAGAATTTCCTACGCTCGCAAGATAGAAGAAGCACTGCTTTCCTTCAAAATAGAATCAACGCTGTCGAAAAAACAAATTTTAGAATTGTATTTAAATCAGATATTTTTAGGACTTGGGTGCTATGGCGTTGCAGCTGCAGCTAAAGCGTATTTTAATAAAACAGTTGATGAGCTTTCCATAGCGGAGTGCGCTTATCTGGCGGCGCTTGCTAAGGGGGCCAACAACTATCATCCCGAAAAAAACAAGAAACAGGCCATTACCCGGAGGAATTGGGCCATCGGTCGTCAGCTGGAAGATGGTTACATCACTAAACAAGAGGCAGAAATGGCACTGCGTGAAGACCTGGTTATGGCAACAGAGACCACTCCTGCCGTAGCTGCTGAATATTTTGCCGAAGAAATAAGAAAAGATCTAATAGAAAAATATTCACTTGAAAACCTAAATAAAGAAGGACTAATCATCCGAGCTACCCTTGATGTGAAATTGCAGAAATGTGCGGAGCGGGCTCTGCGTAAGGAATTGGAGCTATTGGATCGGGTATTTGGCTGGAGAGGAGCCATGGCAACGATTAACATAGAACGCCGCTGTGACGAAATTGTCGCTAATTTGGGGGAAATTGCTTCTCCTAGAGGGAGTGAAGCATTTAATCGAGCTGTCGTTATGACCACCAAGGGCAATGAAGCTACTATTCTCAATGAAAACGGAGAACAAGGTAATTTGCTCGAAACGGATGTGAAATGGTCTGGAGTAAAGCCCGGAGATGTAATTCTCGTAGCACCCGTTGACAGAAAACCTAGGAATGCAAAAACAAATGGCAAAAATACATTTACAATCAAACAATTACCCATCATTCAGGGAGCCATTGTGGTTGTAGAAGTTGAAACCGGCAGAATTTTGGCAATGCATGGCGGATATTCATTTCGCCAAAGCGAATTTAACCGTGTAACCAGTGCCATGCGTCAAACCGGATCTGCCTTTAAGCCCTTTGTGTATCTGGCGGCACTGGAAAATGGATTCGCTCCCAATACCGTTATAGATGCCAGTAATGTAGAAGAAAATCTAGGCAAAAAGCTTGGCATTTGGAAGCCCAAAAATTATGGGGATGCCGCCATTGAAAAAATTACATTGCGCTGCGCCATTGAGAGATCGGTAAATACGGCTACAGTGAGAATAGCTCAGGAAGTTGGTCTTAAAAAAATTGCACAACTTTCAGAAAAATTTGGTATTTTTGAAAAAATGCCAGAGTTAATGTCCTATGCCCTTGGTGCCGGAGAAAGCACTCTGTTGACCATGACCATAGCTTACGCAATGTTGGCGAATGGTGGCAAAAAAATAATGCCTACCCTTGTTGACTGTATATACGACAAACATGGTCGCATTTTATATAAATCTGACCATCGAATCATCGATGGTAATATTTGTTTTGATGCACTACTTCCGCCGAAATTGGAAGACAATCGCCAACAAATTGTAAACGAGCGAAGCGTATATCAAATTACTTCTTTGCTGGAAGGAGTGATGACCCGGGGTTCCGGTGCGATGGCCAGGTCTCTAAATATTACCGTAGCTGGGAAAACCGGCACCAGCAACGACAGCCGAGATGTTTGGTTCATTGGCTACACTCCGGATATCGCCCTAGGCGTTTTTATTGGCTTCGATGATCACTCTAGGTCTCTTGGTCGCAAAGCGACTGGATCATCGATAGCGCTACCGGTTTTCATTGATTTTATGTCAGAGGCAAAAAAATACTTTACACAAAAGCCATTTCGGGTACCAAAGGGCATAAAATTACGCAAAATAAATGCGGAGACCGGAGGTGCTCCATCCCAAAATCCTTTGGAAAACATAATTGAATCGTTTAAGGATGATGCAGAAGAAAAGGAAATAAATGTAATAGAGAGTAACCGGGGTACGCAGAATGGAATAATGGCGCAGAAAGCAAATATAAGGTCGGTAACTGATGAAATAACAGTAGCAGGTGTAGAAGAGAAGCAATCTGGCAATGTGATCATCGACGTTGCCACAGAGCCCGCAAAACGACGTAGTTTATCGCATTTTACCAATGAAGTGCTGGATGATATGACACGTGAGCAAGAAGACGATGACGGCATAGTAGTCAATGATAAGGTGTCCGATGCTGCCATTAGATCATCGATGTCCCGCATTCAATCCACAGATGATCAGTTTCCGGATGGAGGTAATCAATTCATGGATACGGCTAAAGAAGCCGCCAATGATGATAACAGCCGATCCTCCGGCAATGATGATCAACGCACGAGTGAAGATGATCTGATCAATGACCAAGAAAACGCCAACGACGATGCCAACAACCATGACGACAGCGATTCGCCCAAAATAAGCCCTGTATTCGGAGTATATTAGAAGTGCGTTGCGTATCTGTGATCATTTAAATCCCGTACCGTCATGTATTGCATACCCCTTAATGAATTAAGATTAGGTTCAAGAGTAGATTAGAGAGGAGATTTTCTTAGCCTATTTAACAACAATTTATAAATGTTTTCATGCCTATGATTAAAGCGCCACTCTGTTTCTTTCAAGTGTAGATAGAATT
>JAITRU010000049.1 GCA_031288225.1 Holosporaceae bacterium
TTGCCTTCGGGGATAAATATAGTTGCGTTTTGGATAGGTGTCAATGAATAAAGACAAATATCGCGCCATAGTAGGCAAAAAAATTACCACCAACCAGAAAAAACTGAATATTTGCTAGGGATTGAAGAAGCTGCCATGGGGATACTACCGGGGAAATCGGCGAGAAAAATATGTTGTCATGCATGACCTGCTTTGGAAGTGCATTCGTTTACCCAATGATTGGCCTGATATTTAAGCGAAAAACACGGCATTGCAAGCGTAGTTCCAAAACAGTTTATGTGCACACTATCACTTTGATTCGACTTTCAATGTACCAATGCTGAAACTGGTCGCAACTTTTCCCGTATTTTTGCCGGTATGGTCGTAGACAATGCAGGCATCCTCCACCCATACATACCCAAATGAAAAGACGATGTATTCCATATCTTCACCTATGAGATATTGTTTATAGGTTTTTATTTGGCATTGCTTGTAATTTAGTTCCTGGATGCACTTTTTGGTGCCTTCCACACTGATAAATCTCCATATGTTTAACAACTCCAGAGTTCTTCCTTCCACCATATATTGGTAAATTATCGGTCCCCAGTCCCCATATTTCATACAAACCATGGTGTCGGATGTGAGTATTTTGCCGTCTCCGGACAATTGTCCCGAGCTGTTGTAGGTGATTAGCCTCGAAGCACCGTGTCTGATTCCAAAGCAGGGCGCGCCGTCATCCTCAAAGCCTTCCAAATCTGAGGAAAAAAAATCCGCACATTTTATTATATATTGGGGGGTTTGGGCTCCATGCCACGTATTTTTTTCATTATCCAATAGTGTATGTTTGTCTAATAGGTTACTAATTATATCGCCTTGCGCTGCCATATCGATCCTCCACTGTTTTTTCTATTGTGTTTTTTCGCCAAAAAAAACAAAATCTTATTTACCAATAAATGCCGATAAAATTAAACCCAATCTACTATCAGGTGCCCAGCATTTGGGAAAACT
This sequence comes from Holosporaceae bacterium, assembly GCA_031288225.1. GTDB lineage: Bacteria > Pseudomonadota > Alphaproteobacteria > UBA3830 > UBA3830 > BNWE01. The sequence continues at coordinate 988 of JAITRU010000049.1, forward strand.
TTTCCATAATCCTCGCAACGGCATATATTTATCCTTCAACACACACAGTAATAGCCGCATCTGGCCAGACTATGCACATAAACTGACGGCCACGGGATTAGCTAGCATTTACTGTGCCGGTGGTGGTAATTCCGCCACTAGCCTGATGGATGCAGTTAGCTCTTCCAGCTGAAAATGTGGCCTTAGAAAAACTGTAGCCTTGTAGCATCCTGGCTTGCCGGGAATTTCGTACACATCTATCCGGGCTTCCCTCAAAGGATATTTCGATTTCAGCTCCTGGCTGGCTGTATCATTTAGCAACACATAATTTGCAATCCAGTTATTCAAATACAAAGCAACCTCTCTCTGAGAGAGGAAAGCTCCGATCTTATCCCGCATGATTGATTTTATGTAGTGGGCAAATCTGGAAGCCGCCAGCAAATAAGGTAGCTTCGTACTTAATGATGCATTTGCATTGGCAAGGTCAAGATTATATACCTTTGGTTTTTGCGTGCTTTGGCCACCAAAAAATGCGGCATAATCTGTGCCTTTGCTGTGGCATATGGCGAGGAATCCAAGATCGCTTAGCTCCTTCTCTCTTCGATCAGTAATGGATATTTCCGTAGGACATTTTAGAGCAATATCACCGTCGGTTGTTCTAAAGGTATAGGCAGGAAGTCCCTCCACCAATCCGCCGCCCTCAACTCCCCGGATAGCGGCCGGCCATTTATACAGGGAAACAGCGTGTCCAATGCGTTGAGCAAGAACAAAGGCGGCGTTACCCCAACAAAAACAAGAATTATCTACGCCATCAACGGCTTCTTCATATTTTATGCCATCAATTGGCAAAGTATTGGAACCATAGGGGAGACGCATAAGCACTCTGGGTAAAACCAGTGCCACATATCTGGAATCTTCGCTATCTCTGAACGATCTCCATTTAATCATCTCGGTACTTTCGAAGATTTTTGCTAGATCTCGCGGAGCTCCGAGAAGTGAGAAGCTGTTGATATCGAACATCCGAGGATGAGCTGCTGCAATAAATGGAGCGTGCGCAGCAGCTGCAACGTTGGAAATTTTTTCCAAAAGCGCAATATCCTGCGGATGTCGCGTAAATTCATATCCACCAACCAGGCATGAATAGGGGCTGCCACCGAAGGTCCCATATTCTTCTTCGTAGACTTTCTTGAAGAGCGCGCTTTGGTCGAATTCTATGGCATTTTCCAGGTCATCCAACAACTCTTTCTTGGTTATGTGCATTACTCGCAGTTTCAACTGAGTGCTGGTTTCAGTGTTCATCACCAAATAATACAGCGCCCTCCAGGTGCCTTCCATTTCCTGGAACGCCGGATGGTGAATAATCTTATCGACTTGCTCATTCAGTATGGCATCAATTTGGTAGACATGTTTTTCCACAAAAGCAAGAGCATTTTTGATAGAAGTTACTTTCTCCAATTCTATCCTGAGCAATAATTCCAGTAAAATACCACAGGCTCCCACTTCGGCAAATGGCTCTCGGGCAAGCTTTCCGTTTATGAATATTTCCTTCAGGATTTCCCGTTCCGCCGGTTTAGATTCGTCGGAGGCGGCACCAGCCTCACTTTCAGTGGCTTCTTCTGGTTTTGCAGCATCAGATGGTGCATTCTCGGGCGGAGCATCCGCCGATGCATTACCTTTACCGGCATCGTCTGCGGCGGCGCTATCATCTGGTTTCGTTGCACCATCGTCCATTTGGTAGTTATTTGCATCCACAGCTCCAGCGGTAGTTCCAAAATCCGAAGTTATGCTTTGCTTATTGGCCTTGAGGATAGTGTCAATCTGCCTTTTCAGGGTTGCTCTCAGATCAACGTCGCTGGCGATTTCGGCTACATAGTCATTGAGAGGATCGTTTCCCTCCAGTTTCGCTACCAAATCATTTAACCGAACGCGGGCATCATATAATTTCTTTAGTTTTGGCACCTGGTTAGCGATGTTAACGGGATTAAAATCACTCATATGCTTGAAAAACAACTCAGCATTTAGATTTTCAGCATCTTCACCGAGAGTATTTTTTACCTGGATAGCGAGCCTAGGATTTGTCGATACCATAAATTCAGCAAAATTATCTCGGTCTATTTCAACAAATTTTCTAAACTTTATCGTTGGTAGAGGATTTTCCTGCATACCGGCCAGATCGGCCATGATACCAATGACAAATGGCAGCTCTTTCATCACAAATGCACCACCGATTTCAACATCATAGGTAATGTGAACACGCGGAGTGCGGATTCTATCTAACACATGCTGCGTACTTTCAACCATAGCAATTTCCTAGAATTAACCCATATTATCCAAGTACTTTTCTCTCAAGATTAAAGTAATTATGTTTATAATAGGTTAATTCTATGAAAAATTAATTGGATCTATATCTATTTGTATTTTAACATTTTTAGGCGTCTTTTGTTTTCCTATCCATTGCCTAATTAACTCGCTAAGATTGATATGTTTTTGACTGCTAAGCAGTATGCGCCACCTAGCTCGTCCCCGGAGCATAAATAATGTGGCCGGAGCCGGCCCCATTAGTTTTACCTTTTCGGGAGCGATTTTTGCTATTTTCCTTGCCACCTCTTCCGTCAATTGGACATTGGTTCCGGAAATAATAATAGATGCAGATCGGGAAAATGGAGGTAGATTATTTTCTTGTCGAGAAATCATTTCTAAATTCAAAAATTTTTTCATATCACCGGATCTAAGAGCATCATATATGGAATGATTAACACTGAGAGTTTGTATCAATATTTTTCCGGGTTTATCGGCACGTCCAGCTCGGCCAGCTACTTGATTAATCAGCTGATATACCTTTTCCGAAGATCGAAAATCTGCCACGTACAGACCGCAATCTCCGTCTATTATGCCAACAAGTGTTATGTTGGGAAAATGGTGTCCCTTGGATAGTATTTGGGTACCGATGACGATATCTATTTCTCCTTTTTGAATGCGGTGATATAGTTCGGTGAATTTTTTATCCGAAGATATCGTATCAGAAGACGCAATTTGTATGCGAGCCGTTGGCAATTTTTTCTGCAACTCATCATAAATTCTCTCAACTCCACAACCCAGTTGCACATAGGAATCCGGTGCTTTGCAATACAAACAATTGTGCGGGATTTTTATATTGTGTCCGCAATGATGACAGATTATCCTACCATGATTTTTGTGATATACCATCCAACTGGTACAATTGGGACAACTAATCTTTTCTCCGCATAATTTGCACAATGTTATCGGAGAATAACCGCGACGATTGACATAAATCAGGCATTGTTCCTGTTTTGCGATTGTATCTTTGATAGCGCTTAACAATTTTTGCGAAATGAATTCGTAGGACTTGTTTTCTTTGTTTTTTTGCAAATAATTCGTGTCTGGTTTATTTTGATGCATGTCTATTAATTCCAGAGATGGGAATTGCGCTGATCCAAAGCGATTTTCCACTAAAGCGTAGCCATATTTACCACTGCAGGCATTTGAATAACTCTCTATGGATGGGGTAGCAGATGCCAGGAGCACCGGAATTTGTGCTAGAGCACCAAGCACAATGGCCATGTCTCGGGCATGGTAAAATCCATGCTCCTCCTGTTTATACGATGAGTCATGCTCCTCATCCACGACTATTAATCCAAGGTTTTGGAATGGCAGAAACAGAGCTGATCTTGCTCCTAGAATAACGCACTTATCGCCACTTATAACGGTGCGCCATATTTTTCGCCTATTTTTAGGAGAAATGCTAGAATTCCAAATCGTTGGTGCAAATCCCAAATATTCCTCCATCCGCCGTGATATCTGGTACGTAATGGCGATTTCCGGCAACAAAATCAAAATTTGCTTCTGATTTTTCAGAATATCTTGCAAGATGGACAGGTAAATTTCCGTCTTCCCGGACCCGGTAACTCCGTGCAGAAGGAATGGCCTTGCTCCGTTCTTTACGATGCGTTCCAGAGCCACTAACTGGGCCTTGTTTAGCTCTATTTTCCGAAAATCTCTGCAGGATATGTGTGGACATTTCAATGAATCTTCTTGTGATTTCTTTGTCGAACACGGCTGCACAGCCGATATCACATGGAACAACTGGTCAAGAATTTCCGTATGGGCCTGTGTTTTTGCCGCTCTAAATACCGTCTTCTCGGACAGCATCATTTTTAACACCATACCTCTTGGTATGAGGGTATAGGCGGCAACCCATTCCAAAAAATTGCAACAAACTCTTCCCAAATTGAACGGAAGAATTCTTGATATTTTTTTTAGTAAATTCTGGCAAACAGTGTCATGAAGAAAAATGTTCACATCAAATTTTGCATTATCCATGTCAATGAATGCACGATCCGACTGATATTTTTCCCAAACAACCCTTGCTTTTTTCTGAAAATTCTCCCGTAGTAGCAGTTTTTTTAGCGCTGCTCGGGGAGATTGCTCTGTTACAACACCTAGTAACAGCCGTAGACCAAGGGGAATCTCAACTATATCTCCAATCTGCAATTGAGTATCTGCTCTGTAGCAAAATGATTCATCAAATGGGCCCAGCGGTAATACACAGACAAGGACCGGAACAGATGAACCGTCAACGGCCGCCGGCATTTCTGGATCCTGCCATAACAACTCCTGCGATTCCGTCATAAAATCGATTTCCATTTCCAGAGACTATGCGAATGATACATTGTAGTTTGTGTATGCGAATGTAACAAGGATTTTACGGACATGCATCGGAAACTCGCACTTCGCTATCGTTTGCCACACTGTGGAGCAAACCATTCACAAACGATACCTGAGGTTTTCCAAAAAATGCCTTGGCTATTTCCACATACTCGTTAAGAATTACATTAATCGGCGTGTTTTTAAAACAGATAATTTCCGTAATGGCCAATCTAAAAACACAGACTATTACCGAATCAATTCTATCCAGTGACCAATTTTCAGATAAATGCTTTCGGATGATTTCATCCACCTCGACTATGTGCTGTTCCGTTGCCATCAGCAAATTCGTAAAGAATTCGTGATCCATATCAAAAATGGAAACATTTTCGCTGATAAAAATCTCGTCTTTGGCGCTGGATTCGTCAATTAGCTTTCGCAGTGACTGGTGTCCCATGGTGGACCTATAGAGTATTTGCACAGCATAGAGTCGAGCTGCACCCCGCAATCCACTTCTTTGTTTGCGTTTTTTCTCTGACATTTCAATCTTCACATCTATCTGAGTTATCGATAAAGCGGAAACGCTGCGCATAACGCCAATGATTCTGTCCTGATGTCTCGCTTGATGGTAGTATATTGCGGTTTTCTGTAATTCGCCAGTATTGCGTAGATCATATTAGAAATTTTTCTAAATTCGGCAATACCTAGTCCTCTGGTAGTCATTGCTGCCGATCCTACCCTTATGCCGGATGTCTGCGACGGTGGCAAAATATCGAAGGGAATAGTATTTTTATTGCAGGTAATGCCAGCTTCTTCCAGTTCATGCTCAGCTATTTTTCCCGTAATAGATAGAGAAGAAAGATCGATGACTGACATATGACAATCAGTTCCTCCGGAAATTACACGAAATCCCAACTCTTGTAGTCGGCTAGCCATTGCCACCGAATTATCCAATACATTTTTTGCATATATTTTGAATTCCGGTTGCAGGGCCTCCCTGAATGCTATCGCCTTTGCTGCAATCGAATGCATTTGCGGACCTCCCTGCACTCCGGGGAATACCGCACTGTTTATTTTCTTGGCGATTTTTTCGTCGTTGGTCATTATTACTCCACCCCTTGGTCCCCTCAGCGTTTTGTGGGTGGTGGATGTTACCACGTGGGCATACTCCAGCGGCGATGGGTATAGACCTGCCACAATCAAACCAGCGTAGTGTGCTACGTCCGCCATCAAATAGGCGCCGATGGCATCTGCTATTTGCCTTACACGTTTAAAATCTATTTTGCGCGAATAGGAAGATGCCCCTACAATTATGACTTTTGGTTTATGAAATTGAGCTAATTCTTCAATATTGTCGTAATCTATGAGCATGGATGCTGCATCAAGGCCATAGCCAACAGCATTGAACCACTTACCTGAAATGGTCGGTGTTGCTCCGTGGGTAAGATGTCCACCCATGGCTAATTTCATTCCTAGGACCGTATCACCCGGCGTCACCAGAGCGTAAAGAGCAGATAAATTTGCCTGAGCCCCCGAATGAGGTTGCACATTTGCGTATTTGCACTTAAATAATTCACAAAGCCTAGAAATAGCCAGCTCTTCTACCACATCAACACATTCACAGCCACCGTAGTACCTTTTTTTCGGATATCCTTCGGCGTATTTGTTGGTCATTACACAGCCGAGAGCGGACAGCACCTCCTTTGAAACGAAATTTTCAGAAGCTATTAATTCAATTTGACTCTGCTGCCTGGCTAGTTCCCCTGATATGGCAGAAAAAATCTCTAAATCAGAAACATCATCTGCAAAATATCCCCTAAAGTCCATAGCATTCTCCATATCAGTTAAATTTCACAGCAAATATTCAATTTGTACGCCTATTATTCCAATCTTTGCGAAAAGTCTCCAGCCCTGCATCCGTTAGGGGATGCAAAAAACATTGCTGCAATATCTTTGCAGGCATTGTTATTGCTCCAGCTCCCAGCCGGGCAGATTGGATAACATGAGAAATATTTCTTACGGACGCGGAGAGGACTTTTGTCCTATAACCGCAAGCATCGTAGATTTCCAGTATTTCTTTCACTAAACCAATGCCATCGTGACCAACATCGTCCAATCGACCAATGAATGGAGAAACATAGGTGGCGCCACATTGGGCCGCTAACAATGCCTGGGTTGACGAAAAACACAAGGTTAGATTGGTCATTATTCCAATTTTTGATAACTGCCTACATACCCTTAATCCACCTAGGGTACAAGGAAGTTTTACGCATACATTGCCATGAATGGCGGACAAACGCTTACCCTCTTCCAGCATCATATCCGAATCGTCGGATAATACCTCCACACTTACAGGACCGGAAACCATCCCACATATTGCCTTGATAAGCTCATCACAATTGTCAAATTTACTGCGAGCCATAAGACTGGGGTTCGTCGTAACTCCATCTATAAAATCGCGAAATAAATCAATTTCCTCTATTTCTGCCGTATCAAGGAAAATTTCCATATCCATTCACCAAAATCAATCACATTTACTAAATATTGGGCATTGTAACATTGCCAAATCAATCACTCCTATGCACAAATCCATGGCAAACTGCGTACACCGCAAGAAGGCTCTCCGGATGAGAGCACCGGAGCAACATATAAATGCCTCCGCAACTAAAAAGCAACACACCTTCCGTGGTAGCGGCCCCGGGTCAAAGGAAACGTTTTCTACGCCGCCATCAGAGCTTTTTTCAATTCATGCAATGCCTGCACCTCTCCTATTTTCGCCACTGCGGCATACTCGCGCATGAGACGATCCATAGCTTCCTGGTAGATTTGCCTTTCGCTATAGGAATGCTCCGGTTGGCTCGCAGATCTATGCAGGTCACGTACAACCTGAGCGATCAGCAACGGATCTCCTGAATTGATTTTTGCTTCATATTCCTGAGCCCGGCGACTCCACATCATTTTCTTTACTTTGGAAGGAGTGGACAGGCACTTGATGGCTTTTTGCATTTCTTCCCGAGAGCATAACTTTCTGACTTTTTTCGAAATTGCGCCATTGAGTGGTAAGCGCACCACCATTTTATCTTTTTCAAATTCAATCACAACCACAGTTAATTCTGTACCAGATATATTCTGCTTTTCTATCCCCCTAACTACACCAACTCCGTGGGCCGGATACACCACAAACTCCCCATCCTGAAAAGTACACCGCGCCTTCCTAGAAACATCACCCATTTTCAATGCCCTTTCCAAAAAAACACACACCACTCAACAACAGGAGAGGTCTACATTTTGAATGCTTAATAATAAACTGCAATCTCAACAAAACGGTCCACAAAAAATTCGCGCGTTTCAGGCCAGTATACACATCACGTTACCGAGTAAAAAAGACCATACAACGCACGCTTCAGCATTATAGCACTATATTTCCATCATTGGAATAACCATTCAAAAAAAGAGATTGTCCTATAAAGATAGATACAACTCTACAAAATTCTGATTTTTCAATACATAGCTAGAACGGCGCAGCTATTTCGTTGAATATGTAAAAAAGCTGAAATATCAACAATTTTCGCCAAACAAACCTATCTTTATAGGGCAATCCCCAAAAAAAGGGATTGACCTATAAGCATATATTAAACAGTGCTGTGCACAGCATCGTTGGCTAACAATATTATTTCCATTTGGTCGTAAGCTGGCTGGACATTGGCGGGTAGTTCCATCAGCAAAGTCTCATAGTCCATGGAAATACTCATGTGGGTCAGGAATGTCATCTTAGGTTTTAGTATGTTCACCCATTCCAGCACCTGGTCAAGATTTGCGTGGGATGGTCGCCACTCCCGCGATATGCAGCCTACAATCCAGACATCAAGATCTTGTAGCCGAGAAATGGCGTAATCTCCAAGATGCATAACATCCGTGGAATAGGCAAAATTTCCAATGCGAATGCCCGTTGATTTCGAGCAGCCATGGTCCTGATCAAAGCAAATGCCTACCATGTCTCCGATTATAAACTCATCTTCCACGACGTTGGTTGATATGTAAGGCTTGTATATGGGATCAGCGCTGGTATGGGGTTCACATAAATAGGAAAAGGATTTCCTGAGATCCTTCATGACCTCTTCGCGTCCGTAAATTTGCAGCGATGAATCATTTTCAAAAAACAGTGGTCTTAGTTCATTAATGCCGTTTACATGGTCAAAATGCATATGGGTCACAAATACACCATCTATTTTGTGGGATCCGTAGCGCAGCAACTGCTGCCGCAGGTCCGGTGACATGTCCACCAGAAGCGAAGTATTGTCGTTGTCGACTATGATGGAAGAACGGGTTCGGCAATTTTTTGAATTGCAAGAATTGCATTCCCCCCATCCATATTTCAGAGAAGGAACGCCAACGGACGCACCGCATCCAAGAACGGTAACTTTCAACATCTATTTTACCCTAAAAATTTTGAAGGAATTTTTTAACGATATTTTTTCGTTGACCACCAAGCCAGCTATTGTCTTTTATCATAAATGACTGTACTTTACAAGCGGTACGGTGTATATTTCCGCATTAATGTCTTTAAATGCCGTTTCGATATTGTCTTTATAAAAGGAAATGTTAATGATACGAAAATTTACTGAGCGTAAGAGATTTCGAAAGAGTTTCTGTCGCGTAAAGGAAGTTGCAACCCTGCCAAATCTTATAGAGTTGCAGAGGGCTTCCTACAATGGTTTTTTGCATTCGGAAAAAATGGAAGACATAAGGGGAGATATTGGGCTACGTGAAGCCTTCAACGATTCATTTCCCATCAAAGACGCCGCTGGCAGGGCGCAGATAGATTTCTGCGATTATCATTTCGATAAGCCAAAGTACACAGAAGATGAGTGTCGTAACCGCGGATTAACTTTTGCAGCTTCGCTGAAGGCAACGTTTCGTCTCATTGTGTGGTGTGACAACGAAGAAGCTGCCCAAAAAGAAATCAGCGACATAAAGGAACAGGATGTTTACATATGTGATCTTCCGCTCATGACTCGTGATGGTACTTTCATCGTAAACGGCGTAGAACGCGTGATAGTTTCGCAAATGCAGCGCTCTCCCGGTGTCTTTTTCGACCATGACAATGGAAAAACTCATAATTCCGGCAAGTATTTGTTCGCTGCCCACATAGTTCCATACAAAGGAGCATGGCTAGACATTGAGTTTGATGCAAAAGATCTGCTATACATACGTATAGATAGGAAAAGGAAGATATTGGCAAGCACTTTTTTGATGGCCATTGATTCCGCAAAAACCGAAAAAGAGCGAACAAAAAATCCCCAAAAAGAATTTAAGTCTTCTGAAATTCATGGCATGGATCGGGAAGAGATTTTGTCCTATTTTTATGATAATTACGAAATAAAACACAATGGGAAAGGTTTGTTTTCCGAAACATTTGATCCGGATCGTTGGCGTGGAGTTAAGCTGGAAAAAGATCTTCTGGATGCAAAAACGGGAAAGGTGGTGCTCGAGGCCGGTCAAAAAATTACTAGTCGAATAGCGAAGGAACTTGTGGCGAATGGATTAGCGGAAGTGGTAGTACCAATCGAGGATTTGATAGGAAAATATAACGCTCTGGATATAGTCGATCCCAATACCGGTATAGTAGTGGCGGAAGCCGGAGATGAATTGGCAGAACATCTTCTTGAAAAAATCACGGCGTGTGATTCGCAATTTCACATCCTCCGTATCGATCACACAGAAATCGGTGGATATATCCGAAATACACTTGCCATTGATAAATGCAATAATCGGGAAGAAGCTTTGATTGAGTTGTTTCGTGTTATGCGCCCCGGCGAACCTCCTACATTGGAGAGTGCTCACGAAATGTTCCATAATCTTTTTTTCAATGGAGATCGCTATGACCTATCGGCGGTAGGGCGAGTCAAGATGAATGCTAGGATTGGAGTCGACAGGCCAGAAAGCTTCGGCACCCTCGCCAAGGATGATATTCTGCGAATCATGAAAATTCTTCATCAGCTTAAGGATGGGAACGGAGAAATTGATGATATAGATAACCTGGCAAACAGAAGAATAAGATCTGTGGGCGAACTGCTAGAAAATCAATTCCGATTGGGATTGATACGCATGGAGCGAGCCATAAGGGAGCGTATGGGAGCCATCGATATTGCCAGCGCTGTTCCCAACGACGTTATCAATGCCAAGCCGGTATTTTCCGTAATTCGTGAATTTTTCGGATTATCGCAGCTGTCGCAGTTCATGGATCAGGTTAATCCATTGGCGGAAATCACCCACAAAAGACGCATTTCTGCCCTAGGACCAGGAGGATTAACAAGAGACAGAGCGGGGTTTGATGTGCGTGACGTTCATACTACCCACTACGGTCGCATATGTCCAATTGAAACTCCAGAGGGTCAAAATATCGGTCTCATCAACTCGTTGGCAATTTTTGCCAAAATTAATAGGTACGGTTTTATAGAAGCTCCCTATAGAAAAGTAGTAAATGGCAAGGTTACGGATGAAATTGTATATCTTTCTGCTACGGACGAAGCAAAGTACTCCATAGCCCAGGCAAATGCGCACCTGAAGGTTGATAATACGTTCAAGGATGAGTTCGTGGTGTGCAGAAAAAACGGCGATTTCGTCAATATTCCGCGAGATTCTATTGAATATATGGATGTTTCTCCCAAGCAAATCATATCCATTGCAGCTGCTCTAATCCCGTTTCTGGAAAACGATGATGCTAGCCGAGCTCTTATGGGAGCCAACATGCAACGGCAAGCGGTCCCTTTGTTGAGGGCTCAGGCTCCATTGGTTGGAACAGGAATGGAAGCCGTAGTGGCCAATGATTCCGGAGTTGCGGTCTCCGCCAAAAATGATGGAGTTGTTGATCAGGTCGATGCGGATAGAATTGTGATACGGACCGTGGGGCGCGATTCAAATGTTGGCGTGGACATATACAATTTGAGGAAATTTGAAAGATCCAATCAAAGTACATTCCTAAGCCAGACTCCCTTGGTTAGAAGGGGAGATGTGATCAAAACCGGAGATATCATTGCCGATGGGGCTGGAACGGACCTGGGAGAATTGGCGTTGGGGCAAAATGTGTTCGTGGGATTCATGACGTGGCACGGATATACCTTCGAAGACGCCATTATTGTTTCGGAAAGGGTGGTACAGGACGATTACTTCACTTCCATTCACATTGAAGAGTTTGAAACCATAGCCCGCGATACAAAGCTGGGGAATGAGGAAATTACGCGTGATATTCCGAATGTATCAGACGACGCGCTACGGAATCTTGATGAAGCGGGAATTGTGCACATAGGTGCAGAAGTGCAGGCCGGAGATATCCTTGTAGGTAAGGTTACTCCAAAGGGTGAATCCATGATAACGCCAGAGGAGAAGCTATTGCGGGCTATTTTCGGAGAAAGGGCTGCGGATGTAAAAGATTCATCCCTGCGGGTCCCTCCGGGGGTTCGGGGTACCGTTGTAGATGTCAAAATCTTTTCGAGGAGTGGAATTGAGAAGGATGAGCGTTCCATAGCAATCGAACAGAAAAGAATTGAATCCTATAAGAATGATATGGATGCTGAACGTAAGATTATTGAGGATATCTATTACAGTAGATTGTATGATAAATTGCACGGCCAAAAGATAGTTAGCTCTCCGGTAAAATGTCGAGAGGCAAAGATTTCATCGGACTATTTAAATATGCTGACCAAGAGCCAATGGCGCCAAATAGTTGTGGCTAACGAAAAAGTCGCGCATGATATTGCCGAACTTCATGATGATTTTGATGAAATCTTGAAAAAATTGCACAAAAATTTCGAAGAAAAGGTCGAAAAATTGCGTAAAGGGGATGAATTGGCTCCCGGAATTTTGAAGATTGTGAAAGTATATGTAGCAGATAAGCGAAAATTGCAACCAGGCGACAAGCTGGCCGGCAGACACGGCAATAAGGGTATTGTTACGAAGATTGTGCCGGTGGAGGACATGCCGCACCTGGAGGATGGGACTCCCGTCGATATCATTTTAAATCCACTCGGTGTAACTTCGCGTATGAATGTGGGGCAAATATTAGAGACCCATCTTGGACTGGCCTCCAAAACTCTTGGCAGGAAAATACGACAAATTATCGAAAATATTCAATCCGATGAAGTACTTATGGAGACGTTACGTGCGCAGTTAAAGAATATTTATGATGCATCCGATGATAAAAAATGCATTGATTCCATGTCTGACTATGAAGTGGCAGAACTAACTTCCAATGTGGTGGATGGTATTCCCATGGCAACACCGGTGTTCGATGGAGCTCAGGAACAGGATATTGTAAGTGCATTGGAAAAAGCTGGGCTGGATGGTTCTGGACAGGTTACGCTCTACGATGGTCGTACCGGTGAGCCATTTGATCGCAAAATTACGGTGGGATGCATTTATATGCTCAAGCTGCATCACATGGTGGACGATAAGATTCATGCTAGGTCCATTGGTCCCTACAGTTTGGTTACCCAGCAGCCGCTGGGAGGAAAAGCCCAGTTTGGAGGTCAACGATTCGGAGAAATGGAAGTGTGGGCTTTACAGGCCTATGGCGCAGCCTATACATTGCAGGAGATTTTAACGGTAAAGTCGGATGATGTAACCGGAAGAACAAAGGCCTATGAGTCCATTGTTAAGGGTGACGAAAATATCGTTCCGGGAATTCCGGAATCATTTAATGTTCTCATGAAGGAGCTGTGTGGGTTAGGATTAAATTTTGAATTCCAACAGGACGTTGCTTCCGATGGTGATGACCCTGACCTGTATGCGTCCGTTTAGAATAATAGGTTAATAGAGTAAGGGACAAATTATGTCAAACCAATTACAGAAGATCTTTGGCCAAATTAGTAATTTAAATAGCTTCGATGCCATAAAGGTGTCCGTTTCCAGCCCAGACAGGATCAGATCCTGGTCATTCGGGGAGGTGAAGAAGCCGGAAACCATAAATTACCGTACATTTAAGCCTGAGCGAGATGGGTTGTTTTGTTCTCGAATATTTGGTCCTGTTAAGGACTATGAATGCCTTTGTGGAAAATACAAGCGTATGAAGTATCGGGGTGTAATCTGTGAAAAGTGCGGTGTGGAAGTCACTCTTTCAAAAGTTAGAAGAGAGCGTATGGGACACATAGAACTGGCATCTCCGGTGGCGCACATATGGTTTACGAAATCTCCTCCAAGCAAAATAGCCCTATTGCTGGATATTACATCAAGTGAAATGGATAAAATCCTCTATTTTGAAGATTATGTTGTTATAGATCCAGGCGTGACTAATTTGAAGCAATATCAATTACTCTCTGAAGAGGAGTACTATAGAGCTCAGGATGAGTTCGGTGAAGATGCCTTTTCTGCCGGCATTGGGGCAGAAGCCTTGCATGCGATGTTAGCCAGTGTCAATCTAACTTTGGAAAAGGAAAAATTAAGACAGGAGCTAAAGGAGACGACTTCTGACATGAAGAGACGCCGTCTTGTGAAAAGGCTGAAGTTGGTGGAGTCGTTCCTGAGTTCTGAGACACGTCCAGAATGGATGGTTATGCATTGCATTCCGGTTATTCCTCCGGAATTGCGCCCTTTGGTTCCATTAGATGGAGGAAGGTTTGCAACTTCGGATCTCAATGATTTGTACCGCCGTGTTATCAATAGAAACAATAGATTGCGTCGACTTTTGGAATTGAAAGCACCGGAAATTATAGTAAAAAATGAAAAAAGAATGCTACAGGAAGCGGTCGATGCGTTGTTTGATAATGGTAGAATTGGCAAAGTAATAACCGGCACCGGCAAAAGACCATTGAAATCGCTATCAGACATGCTAAGGGGTAAGCAGGGTCGTTTTCGGCAAAATTTGCTTGGAAAGCGTGTGGATTATTCGGGGCGTTCCGTCATCGTTGTTGGTCCGGAGTTGAAATTACATCAATGTGGTATTCCAAAAAAAATGGCATTGGAGTTGTTTCAGCCATTTATATATTCCAGATTGGAGAGGTACGGACTCGCAACAACGCTCAAAGCTGCAAAGCGAATGGTAGAGAGGGAGCGTCCGGAGGTTTGGGATATTCTTGAAGAAGTTATTCATGAGCATCCAGTTCTTCTTAATCGTGCTCCTACGCTGCATAGATTGGGTATCCAGGCATTTGAACCGGTTTTGGTAGAGGGTAAGGCCATTAGGCTCCATCCACTTGTTTGTACGGCCTTTAACGCAGACTTTGACGGAGATCAGATGGCTGTTCACGTGCCACTATCCATTGAAGCGCAGCTGGAATCTCGAGTACTTATGATGTCTACCAATAACATTCTGAGTCCTTCCAGCGGCCGACCAATTATCCTCCCCACCAAGGATATAACACTCGGTATTTATTACCTCACTATGGAGCGGGAAGGTGAAAAGGGAGAGGGTATGATTTTTTCTTCAGTTGGAGAGATTGAGCATGCCATACAGGGAAATGTCGTTAGTTTACATTCGAAGATCAAAGCTCGCTACTACCAGGCGCAGACGGATGGAACCTTTAAACCTATGCTGGTCGATACTACACCTGGGCGCATGATTTTATCCCAAATACTGCCAAAACATCCGGAAATTCCATTTAGCCTAATAAATAGATTGATGACCAATAAAGAATCTACGGCCATCGTTGATACCGTTTATCGTGTGTGCGGACAGAAAAGTACCGTTATTTTTGCGGATAAATTAAAGGATATTGGATTCTTATATGCCACAAAATCAGGAATTTCCTACGGAAAGGATGATATGGTGGTACCTTTTAGCAAGAAAGACATTGTCAATTCTACCAAAAAAATTGTAGCCGAGTATGAACGACAGTATATGGACGGTCTGATTACGGCTGGTGAACGCTACAACAAGGTCGTGGATGCCTGGGCTGTATGTAGCGACAAAGTTGCGGATGCCATGATGAAGCAAATTTCAAAAACCGAAACTGGTAAGCTGGAAAATACGATATTTATGATGGCCAACTCTGGAGCAAGAGGATCTGTTGCTCAGATGCGTCAGGTTGCCGGTATGCGTGGCTTGATGGCAAAACCTAATGGTGAAATTATCGAAACTCCCATCATCTCTAACTTTAAGGAAGGTCTTACGGTGTTAGAATATTTCACATCTACGCACGGAGCAAGAAAAGGTATGACTGATACTGCGCTAAAAACAGCCAATTCTGGGTATTTGACCCGTCGTTTGGTAGATGTTTCCCAGGATTGCGTAATCGTGAAGGATGATTGCGGAACGAAAAAGGGAATTGTGTTGCGAGATATCATATCCGGTGGAGATGTCATTGCTCCTCTTTCGGAAAGAGTGCTGGGAAGAGTGGTGGTGGATGATATTGTTGATCCCGTAAGTGGAAACGTCATAGCCAAAGCCGGTGATCTAATAGACGAAGGCGCAGTAAAGAAAATCGAAGATACTGGAATCAATGAAGTGCGTATCAGGTCAGTCCTTACCTGTGAATGTAAAGATGGAATCTGCGCAAATTGTTATGGCCGAGATTTGGCCAGGGGCGCGAAGGTGAGTATCGGAGAGGCCGTGGGTGTTATTGCAGCCCAATCCATCGGAGAGCCAGGAACTCAGCTTACCATGCGTACATTCCATATCGGGGGAACAGCTCAAAAGGGTATGGAGATGTCATCCATTGATGCTGCCTACGATGGTGTAATAGCCATTCGCAATGGAAAAACTGTTATTAACAGTGAAAATTCTGAAATAGTCATGAATAGGAATGCAGAAATCGTCATTGTGGACGCTAAGGGCAAGGAAAGAGCAGTGCATAAATTGCCGTTCGGCTCGAAGTTGTATGCTAAGGATGGACAACACATAGAAAAAGGAACAAAACTAGCGGATTGGGACCAATTTACGTCTCCAGTTATCACGGAAAAGGAAGGTATAGTTCAATACGTAGATCTTGTGGGAGGTATATCTCTAAGGGAATCCATTGACGAATCTACTGGTTTATCTACCTATGTGGTTGCGGATTGGCATCAACAGGCTCGCTATGCGGATTTGAAACCAAGAATCATGTTAACTGATGAGAATAACAATGTAATTTTATTACAAAACGGTCAGGAGGCGAAATATCCTCTTATCGTCGATTCCATAATTGCCGTTAAAAACGGTGATCGAGTAATGGTTGGGGATGTGTTGGCTCGGGTGCCGCGGGAGCATTCCAAGACCCGGGATATTACCGGAGGCTTACCGAGGGTTTCCGAATTATTTGAGGCTCGGGTGCCAAAAGATGCGGCAATTATCAGTGAACACGATGGTCGCGTATCTTTTGGGAAAGATTACAAGGGGAAAAAAAGAATTATCGTTCAACCGGACGATGAAAATTGCAATTCCGTTGAGTATTTGGTTCCAAAATGGAGGCAAGTTGCCGTTAAGGAAGGGGATGTAGTTGCCAGGGGAGATATTCTCATCGAAGGAAATAAGGCTCCCCATGATATACTGCGAGTATTGGGAGTAGAGGCGCTTGCGGACTATCTTATCAACGAAATTCAAGATGTCTACAGACTGCAGGGCGTAAAGATCAATGATAAACACATTGAAATAATAGTGAGACAGATGCTCCAAAAGGTGAAAGTGTCATCTCCAGGAGACAGTACATTTTTGGTGGACGAACAGGTGGATCGCCTAGATTTCGAAGAAGAAAATCGCAGAATCATAAATGAAGGTGGAGTTCCGGCCGTTGCATATCCGGTATTGCAGGGAATTACTAAATCTTCCCTCCAGACTAGATCATTTATATCTGCAGCGTCATTCCAGGAAACCACAAGAGTACTTACGGAAGCGGCCATCGCTGGACGAGTAGACAGATTGACCGGCCTGAAGGAAAATGTTCTGGTGGGTCGGTTAATTCCTGCGGGTACCGGTCTTGTAATGGGAAAGGTTCGCAAAACTGCTCTTATTAGGGACGCCGAGGCGCTAGCTGTTGCGGAAAGCAGTGGAAAAGAAAATTCAGCCACCAATGCAATTGTTGAATAATATTGTATAAAAACTGTTTGTGATTGACTTTTGCCTAGGACTGGAAATAGTAAGCAGTTGTTTATATGTTAGTGCTATTCTAGTTTTGAGTGATTTGCTTTTTTTGCGTTTTTAATTTTTCCTGTTCCTGGCGGCGATATATTTGATGGGATACAGTCATGAAGAGTGATATTTCTGGATTTCCAGAATTTCTACCCTGTGAACAGATAGCATTCGATGGCGTTGTCGATGCCATAAGAAAACAGTTTGAATTGTATGGCTTTGTGCCAATGGAAACGGCGGCCGTTGAACGCATTAGTACTCTTGTTTCCAAGGGAAGTGATCACGAAATTTATGGCATATATCGCATGGCGGATGAAAATCTCAAAAAAGAGTTGGGATTGCGATTTGATCTTACTGTACCACTGGCAAGATATGTGATTTCCAATGCGAACGAATTGATATTTCCGCACAAAAGGTATCAAATCGCTCCCGTGTGGAGAGGTGAGCGTCCGCAATTTGGTCGCTATCGCCAGTTTCACCAGTGTGACATCGATATCATTGGCCATCAGGTTCTATCAATTGCCAACGATGCAGAAATTATCGCCATCATAACGGAAATTCTACAACTTATGAATGTTCCGAAATTTTACACGAGAATCAGCAATAGAAAAATATTGTGTGGCTTTTTAAAAACAATTGTAGAAGAGGCCAAAGTCCCCGAGGTAATACGCCTAATAGATAAATCTGATAAAATTTCCGAGACGGAGTTTGATGATTCATTAATAGGATTGTGCCCAGATAAAAAGAATGATGTTAGTAAGATTAAAAACTTTATATATGGAGAGAAGAAAAAAAGAGATAATGCAGAGTTATTGAAATGGCTCAAAGGAATGCGTTTGAGTCAGGAATATGAGCAGGGAGTTGCCGAACTGGACGAGGTAGTACAACTGCTTAAACGTGTCGATATGGGGGACGATTTTGTAAAGGTATCCACAAGTCTTGCGCGAGGGTTTGATTATTACACCGGCTGCGTTTTCGAAACTGTTTTCTGCAATGCCAATGATATTGGAAGCATAGCCGGCGGCGGAAGATATGACAATTTGGCTAGTATGATGTCCGCCAATGCATGCTTCCCAGGAGTTGGAGCAACAATTGGAATATCAAGATTAATTCCGAAGTTGTTTGAGCAACAAATCGTTGCTTGTGATAGGAATACCACGGCTCAGCTGTTGGTTACGACGCAAAATAGGAAATATATAAGCAGTTATATAAAAATAGCTCAAAGATTCCGCAGGGCCGGCATCAAGACAGAATCCTATTTGAATGATAAAGCACTGGGAGTTCAGCTGAAATACGCTAGCAAAAAGGGATTTCGCTTCGTGCTCATAGCCAATGAGACTGAATTACTTGAAGGCAAGGCGATACTACGTGACCTGCATACAAAGCAGCAGATGATGATTCGAACTGAATACATTAGCAGTGAAGTGGCAGATATTTTTGGACACTCCAAGTAAAACTATTTTAATGTAGTGTACTCTTATTCAATACTCCACGGCTTGCCGCAGGCAATCGTTTGTCAAATCGATCTCATCAACAATAACCTTTTAGGGGGTGATAATACCATTCCTCGGAACAAATTATCCGAAAGCTTTTCCGCATAGCCTGGACATAAGGCTGCTCACCGCTTGCTGCGAGAAATTAGTAATGAGGAATGGTATAACAGGAAGGACCGTGGAAATTTACTCGTTGTCGGTTACATGTTTGATCAATTCCGCTAATAAAATTTGGTTCAAGAGTAGATTAGAGAGGAGATTTTCTTAGCCTATTTAACAACAATTTATAAATGTTTTCATGCCTATGATTAAAGCGCCACTCTGTTTCTTTCAAGTGTAGATAGAATT
>JAITRU010000036.1 GCA_031288225.1 Holosporaceae bacterium
CGTAATAAATAGCCTAATATTTAAGCGAAAATGCAACATTGCAAATGCACTTTCAAAACAGTTTATGTATAACACGATCTGCCGCCGGGTAGTGGTTATAAATTCGATACCAAATCAACATTTCATACCATTCCTCATTATTAATTTCTCGCAGCAAGCGATGGGCAGCCTCATGTTCAGGCTATGCGGAAAAACTTTCGGATAATTTGTTCCGAGGAATGGTATCATACCAGATCTCGTTGCAAATTATCCAAAACATGCTTTGCATAGCCTGCAAATCAAGGATGTCATTTGGATACCAGACATGGGATCTGGTATCATATGTCTGATATTGAAAATTTTTGCAACTTCCGTTATAGCGAAGCTGCAGGCGGCAATGATTGCTTCCAATTTCTTTGCTACAAGAACGTTTCCTCCTGGTTTTTTCAGCTCCAATTTCGCTGATTCAGCCAATTCTTCACTCAACAACAATGATTTTCTCGACATTTTTACCTCAATGGATTACCAATGCTTTAACTTTATCACCATTGACGAATTTTTGCAAAACCCAATCGCTATTTAGTAATTGGGATTTGGTATACCATGTGTCACATAAAACGAATCCACCGCCCGAAGGAAAGGAACACGGGATGCACTAGCTAAAAAATCCGTGAAGCATCCTATGTACCATAACTGCTTAATCTCTTCTTCAGATAACTCAATACAGAAACAATAACTGAAATAGTCGATGTATTCGGATACAATACGAGAGTTGCTGATTATATACTGACTCCCTAACAAAAAATTCACCATCTTAAATGCCGCGTATTCTTTAGTGTGTTCTGCGATCCATGCAGCGTATTCCTCCTCAGTAGAACCACTAAACTTCACAAGTTTCAAATCGGCAATGTAACTATAAAAAGCTGCAACAACTTCGTCTTGTCTCTCTGATAATTGTCTCATAAGCGCATTCATAATGGTTCTGGGCTCAAAAGTAAACGCGCTTAGAATGGTCGCCATCTGTTCCATTGACAGCTCATTATTATTGATAATATCCAAAATATTATTTTTAGCATCTTGGTACGCCGATCCGGTATTGGAGTACTTTGCCGGAGTAAGATTCAAAGTAGCTAATACATCACTGTCAGCCAATGGATTAATATATTCAACATATTCATCAGCTTGATACTTAGCCGGCACCCTAGAATTACCATCAAGATTACGGATGATGCCATTTGCTTCACCAAAAACTATGCACAAACAAAGCGATGCCAGTACCCCAAACATATTTTTTTTCATATTAATCTCCATTTATAAAAAATACACATCTCGTTAACATTGTTATACCATTCCTCGAAACAAATTATCCGAAAGCTTTTCCGCGTAGCCTGAACATGAGGCAGCTCACCGCTTGCTGCGAAAAATTAATAATGAGGAATGGTATTAGATTCAAATTTTTTCACAATCAAAATCTATGATGTATTATAGAGGTCAAAAAATATTTGTCAATGTATTTTTTAGATGGAGGCAATAAATCGCCATCACGCATGGCAAGTCATGAAAGACTTGCTTGTTTTTTAGTGAGTTGTCTATTTATCGGTGATGTCGATTGAAATTAACGGTTTTTCTGGAAATTCATAGATTTTGCCAGATATCGCCAATCCCATAATTTGGAATTGTTCCATGGGCATATATACCCATTCACAGTGAAGTTTAAGATGAGAAATGCTGTAATTACAGTGAAGATTCACCAAGAAAATCTAACTTCTTACTGTAATCGGGCACAGCAGAGCTCGTTGCAAAAACGTTGCTTGGCAATCTAGGCAATCATTTTGACCCCGGACCCGATGCCATACCATCATTTGCGCTGTCCTTTATTTCACACAACATCCATTGATTATCCGGGGCTGTTCTTTTCCGAAAAAATGAAAAAATCTCCGTTCGCATTTCTATGAAATCATGACTACCTTCCAGGATATCTCCACTCTTGGATTTTAGGACATTGCTCTGTTCCGAAACAAATTGTATAATTACAAAAAGATCATCGCCGGAAATTCCAGCATCTATTATTTCGACCTTTACGAAGCGCTCAATTGTTCCCTGAAGAATTTCTCCCCGCATATTCCGATCATCTATCGCCTTGGCAAATGCCCTGTACATGTTTTTTGATAGCAGTCGATTGAGAGTACTTTTATCTCCGGCAGCATAGGCTTTGAAAATTATTTCGAATGCTCTTTTGGCTCTTTCAACAAAATCGTTGGCATCAAATTGCGGATAGGCATCGCCAAATGGATTGCTACTGTTTTCCATTTTTTTTTCATCATCCTCTTCCGTAGCAGATTTTTCAAAATATTTGCTATTGATGGATTCCTTTTTCACCTTAACCCCAATATCAAAGCCAATTATGTCATTGATCCTTTTAATCAAATAAACGGTGATGATGAAAAAAATTAAAATCGAAAACATTTTACCTCAACAGGTTTTAGGAAGTGTAACACCAATCTGATTCATATACTTACCACTGCGGTCTTTGTAGGAGGTTTTGCAAACTTCACCTATTTTAAAAAACAGGAATTGGCATGCTCCTTCATTCGCATATATTTTTGCTGGAAGCTGAGTAGTATTAGAGAATTCCAACGTCACGTGTCCATCCCATTCCGGCTCCAAAGGCGTAACATTAACTATAATACCACAGCGAGCGTAGGTGGATTTTCCAACGCATAGTACGAAAACGTCCCGCGGAATTCTGAAATATTCTACGGTACAAGCCAACGCAAAACTATTGGGCGGAATGATGCAGCAGTCGGTTTTTCTGGTAACAAAACTGTTTTCGGAGAAATTTTTAGGATCGATAATGGCATTATCTACATTGGTAAATATCTTGAATTCGTTCGATACGCGAGCATCATAGCCGTAGGATGATAGGCCATAGGATATGATGGACTTCTGGGCCAAAGTATTTACAAATGGATCTATCATCCCATGAGTTTTTGCGAGTTCATCAATCAATTTATCGCACAGCAGCATACTTTTCTTCCTTTCCATTTGCTTTCGTGTAATTCATACGCAGGACACCTATAGATTAGCTCCTCCAACGGTGATTTTGTCGATGAGTATACTGGGTTCACCGACTCCAACCGGCACGCATTGTCCATTTTTGCCACATGTGCCAATACCCGGATCCAGGGCGAGATCGTTTCCCACCATGGATATTTTTTTTAGAATAGTGGGGCCATCTCCGATCAGTATTGCCCCATTTACCGGCGCTGTAATTTTCCCATTTTCGATGAGATACGCTTCTTCGGACGAAAAAACAAATTTCCCCGAGACAACGTCCACTTGACCACCGGAAAAAGTTTTTGCAAATAATCCCTTTTTCACATTTCCAATCATTTCTTCATTGGAACAATTGCCGGCCAACATAAATGTGTTGGTCATGCGAGGAATAGGCATGTGTTTGTAGCTTTCTCTCCTCCCATTGCCGGTAGACGAAGTTGACATGAGGTATGCATTCATGCGATCCCACAAAAATCCAGTCAATTTCCCATTTTCTATCAGCACCGTGCGTTGGGATTTATTTCCTTCGTCATCAAAGTGAATGGATCCACGTCGCTGCACCATTGTGCCATCGTCCACAACAGAAATGTTAGCGGCAGCTACCATCTCTCCCCGTAGATTATGAAACAATGATGTTTTTTTCCGAATAAAATCCCCCTCCAAACCATGGCCAACTGATTCGTGCAACATAATTCCTGTCCAACCATTGGCCAAAACGACCGGCATTTCTCCGACTGGAGCTTTAATGGCACCCAATTTTACATTTGCCTGCTGCAACGCATCATCTACATAAAAATGTACAATCGAGTCATTCAGGATGGACTCATAGCCAAATCTCCCTCCTCCAGAGCAAATGCCACTTTCAGAAACGTCTCCTTTTTGAAGGATAATGGACACACTAAGTTGCACCAACGGCCTTAGGTCCTGTGCAACTTTATCTTCATCGGTAACGATGTAAATCGCCTGCCATGAAGAAGAGAGAGTGGCAATCACCTGTTGTACCGATGGAGACTTTAACCTAGCATAGGCGTCAATGCGTTCCAAAAAGTCGATTTTTTTGTTGATAGGCACGGAATCAATGAAGCGAGCACTGTCGTATATACATTGAACATAGCTGTCACCATCACAGGAAATCCTAGATGCAGCGCTATTATCTTGGATTGTATTTATCCGATGATCATCGATGGAGCAATCGTAATCGCAGATGTCATCGCTTGTTGCCGGAGAAAAACGTACGACATCGGCAGCTTTCGTAACGGCGAACTCATCTAGAGAAGAGGAATAGGAGTAGCGGGAAACGTCATCCCTAAACCTTCGCAATCCAAATCCTCGTCTAAAATTAATGTCAGGAGTCTTCACAATTCCGTTTTCTATCCTTAGGGCTTCACTTTCCGCATATTCCAAAAACAACTCTCCATGGTTGCCTCCGACGAACACCGGCATAGCCCGCCGTACCATAGCTTCCAAGTTGCAAATATTAGCAAAAAAATCTGCAGAATTTTCCTTTTTCATTAGGATGCCTGTTCGCCATTTTCGCCATTGCTATCTTCGTCTTTTTTGTCAGTCTTGCTGTTCTTTTTCAGCGAAGCTATAGCAGAATCAAGCTCTATTTGACTACAGAAGCCAAGTAACACAGGATCCTTTGGCCGTATTTCGTTTATTCTTGCATGGGTTCTGTTGCGGATAGACACGATTGTGTTTTTCGTAGTGGAGACTAATGCACAAATGGCAGCATCACTCATTTCCGGGTAAAATTTTACAAGCCAAGCTATGGCATCCGGTCTTTCTTGTCTCTTGATGAGGGGAGTATATTTTTTCTTGGACTTAGTTTTTGGCATAGAAAACTTTGGCGCCGACATCACTAATGTGGCTTCTGGGTCCTTGGAGCAGCGCTCTATTTCCTCGGCCGTTAGCTGTCCCATCCGAACGGGATCAACTCCAACCATGCCGACGGCAACTTGGCCATCAGCCAAAGCTTGAACTTCCAGCACATGTAGTCCGCAAAAATCTGCTATCTGATTAAAGGTGAGGGCTGTATTCTCTATCAGCCAAACGGCTGTTCCCTGAGGCATAATTAGGGCCATGCGCTAACTCTCTATGATTATTATAAAAGCAACAAAATCCAAAACACTACGCAACACATACAGGCATGCATTTCAAACATAAGCCCAGGGGTTTATAAAACGTTTCCACGCCTTTTTTAATACACACCACAAAGACCACCACGAATAAATCACGGTGAAATCTTCCCTCGACACATTGCTGTGACATTCTACGTCATTTTTCAAATTAAGTGCAATAGTGCTTTATGTATTGGCTCACTACAGGCGAGACTTCCTCCGTATTATAGTCCCATATTGCAGACAATATGGACATTAACTCATTCATGTCACCTTCACAATATGTGAGCATACAATTATGTAATATTATTTTTATAACCCATTAATCTTTTTTGGTGTATTATTCCAGAGGATAAGTTTTGTTGGCTTGGATTAGTTTTGTGATGGTGTACAGACCAATGTTCGCCATCCATGATAAAAAATCCTCAAATATGCCTGTTGCAGGCTGTTAAACGTGTGTAGATAAGCACGGTATATTTTATTTTCTAAATTAATTGGAGATGTTCAAATAGATGGCTTATAAAAACATAGTTGAATTGGGAAATTTAAAAGACAAAAAGGTCTTGGTCCGAGTGGATTTCAATGTACCGCTGGACAACGGAATAGTGCAAGATACGGCAAGAATAAAGAATATTGGCGCAACCATAGAGTTTTTGCAAAAGGCGCAAGCAAAAATCATCCTCATTTCCCATCTGGGAAAAACCACTGATTCGGCTCCGCGCCAAAGTTTGAGGTGCATCACCGACATTTTGTCTTCCACGTATAACTGTAACACTGTGTTTGTTGATGACTGTTTGCATAAAGATGCGGCAAGCATAATTGCTTCCAGCGGTTCGAACGATATTATTTTGCTAGAAAATCTTCGATTTTATAGGGAAGAAGAGGAATGCAATCTGGAATTTGCCAAACAACTAGCAAGCTTAGCCGATGTCTATATCAATGAAGCTTTTTCAACATCTCACAGAGCTCATGCATCAATCTGCGCTGTTCCAAAATTTTTACCACACGCGCTGGGTTTATCATTCGTTAGAGAAATTGGAATTATAGATGATTTTTTTCAGCAAGCAGGATCGCCAAGAATGGCCATTGTGGGAGGCAAAAAATTATGGACCAAGATAAAATTACTGAAGAAATTAGTCAGTAAGGTGGATAAATTGGCTTTGGGAGGAGGTATTGCCGGAGCTTTTATGGCTTTCACCGGTCACAAGGCCCTAAAAATTTTTAATCAAAAAGACTATGATGCCGATATTAGAGAGCTCATTGATAATGCCAGCAAAAACAATTGCGAATTGATTTTTCCCACAGATTATTCGGCTCTTATAGGAGAAGGAGAAACTTTTGAACACACCGTTATTTACGACGATAGTCACGCCAGTGTATTCGACATTGGCCCTGAATCAGTGGAATTAATCAAGAGGCACATTAACGAATGTGCAACAATCTTATGGAACGGACCCCTGGGATTATTCGAAAAATCTCCGTTTGATTTTGGTACTAAAGCACTGGCGGAAGAGGTTGCTGAACTTTCCAGGAATGGAAAGGTGTACTCCATAGTGGGAGGTGGTGACACATATCATGCCATGAAAAAATTCGGATTGGAGAAGGATTTTACACATCTATCAACAGCCGGAGGTGCGTTTCTCGCCTACATTGAGGGAAGTGAACTACCTGGATTAGCGGCAATGTAGCTCACTTAAAATCCCAGCAAAAATCAAGATTTTTCATGCTTGGATTGGAGTTCTTTTCCTATTTCAGTGTAGATGCAGGGTGACTTTACATCAATCACCCACAAACGTGCCATCACCCTTGCCCAATATCGGCAAGTCCATTGCTGCAAAGATTAAGAAACTTATCGTTTCTGTGCGCTTTTAGATCAGAAATATTCGCCAACGATAGTAGCGCACTTTTTATTCTTTCACCAACAGCTCTTATCACAGCCACCGGATCTCTGTGCGCTCCCCCCAATGGTTCATCTATCACATGATCTATTACCCTAAAATTTTTGAGATCATCTGCCGTCAATTTCAAAGCTTCCGCTGCTTCTCGAGATTTTTCCGCATCCCGATATAAAATTGACGCACATCCTTCGGGCGAGATGACCGAATATACGGAGTACTTTAGCATGAATATAACATTGGCAGTGGCCAGGGCAACAGCTCCACCGGATCCGCCTTCCCCTATGATGGTTGCCACAATCGCTCCTCTGAATTTTAGCGATCGTTCCAGACATTTGGCAATAGCTTCCGCTTGTCCTCTCTCTTCGGCCCCAACTCCAGGATAGGCACCAGCTGTGTCTATGAAGGTTAATAGCGGTAACCCAAATCTATCAGCGATGTCCATAACTCGGCAAGCTTTCCTGTAACCTTCCGGATGAGGCATACCAAAATTATGCTCAATGCGCCCTTCGGTGTCCTTTCCCTTTTCATGCCCAATAACGGCGACAGACATGCCCGCAAATTTTCCAATGCCAGCCGTAATCGCCAAATCATTGCCGTATAACCTATCACCGGCGAGTGGCACAAAATCCTGAATCAATACTTCTATGTAATCTGATGTTTTTGGGCGATCCGGATGACGAGCAACCATCACTTTTTCCCAGGGACCAAGGTTGTCATATATTTTTTTTAGCAGTTTTTTCTGCTTGCCTTCGATGCGCTTGATATCCTCTAGTATTCCTAAATTTCCCGTATTCAAATCCTTTAGCTCATTTATCTTGGCATCCAATTCGAAAATCGGCTTTTCAAAATCAAGAATCGTCATCTCATATCCTCACATCCCCTAGAGCTTGAACCAACACCATCCAGCACAGCTAGTCCTAGCATGTAGGAGATTAACCACCCAACTCAATGCAAACGAACTCAAGATAGAGCGATAGTGGCACATTAATCGACGTTCTTGGCAGCAAATACCGTTTCGCGAATTTGATCACTGACGTTGGATATATTGTTTGGAGAATGTGGCACAAACACAACATTCGACTTTGCATGAGCGCCGATTTCCTTCAGTGTATCAACGTATTGCATAAGAATAACCATCTCCATAACCTGACTGGATTGGACTCCGGAAATTTGTCTGGAAAAATTATCGACGGATTCGCCCAATCCAGCTATTATCTCTTTTCGTTGCCCAGAAATTCCTTTACCACGCAGAATACTGGACTCCGCTTCTGCCTCAGCTTGTTTTATGCGCAATATCTTCTCCGCTTCTCCTTTCTCCATTGCAGCAACTCTCAATCGCTGAGCTGTATTGATTTCGTTCATGGCGGCTTTCACGTTTGGATCAGGATTAATATCTGTAATGAGAGCCTTTATTATGCCAAACCCAAACTCCGACATTGGTTTTTGCAATTCCGACTGCACGGCATCCGCTATGTCATCCTTTTTCGAAAATACATCATCCAATTGCAGCTGAGGAACACGAGCACGAACTAAATCGAAAACGAATGCTTTTATCTGGTACTCAGGATCCTGCAGCATATAACACGCCTCAAACACTTTGTCAGCTAGAACTTTATACTGAACTGCCACAATGATGTTCACAAAAACATTGTCCTGAGTCTTGGTCTCAACGGAAACGTCCAATTGGTCTATGCGAAACGACAATACCTTCGCAATTTCATCAATCAACGGCACTTTCCATTTTAGGCCTGGCCCGGCAACGCGGTGGAATTTCCCGAACCTTTCGATTACAGCGCAACTCTGCTGCTGCACAACAAAAAAACCTGAAAACAGCAGGATAACCGCAAAAAACAGCGAAAAAAACAAACCCAATAACATGATTAACCTCATCTGTAAAAAACGACAACCTGCGGGGAAACAAGCAAAATGCAAACCCCACCATCTTTGGCAAAATGCTAAACAGCCAACTTCGATAATGGCATATAACGCCGAAAAGCACAAGGTAACCCAACATCAACCCAGGGCCGTTTCATAAATTTTTGATCATACAGGAAAATAACTTTATCATCGATCAAGCATTGGAGCATATTAGATTTTGCGCTTCGTTTGCATCCCGTTGATTTCAGGTAATTCTTGTGAAGAAAAATTGCTAGTTTTCCGAACGCATTCAAGCTTTGTTGTCCTTCATCGGACTGAAGCTGGCAGTTGTCCTCCGAAAACAGGACATCTAGCATCCAATGCAGGCTCTCGATTTTTCAGTGCTCTCGCACTATTTTGAGCAATTTTTCTGGTGGTTCAGACAAACTTGTGATGTAATACCAGATCTCGTTGCAAATTATCCAAAACACGCTTTGCATAGCCTGCAAATCAAGGATGTCATTTGGATACCAGACATGGGATCTGGTATAATAATACCATTCCTTATTATTAATTTCTCGCAGCAAGCGGCGAGCAGCCTTATGTTTAGGCTACGCGGAAAAGCTTTCGGATAATTTGTTCCGAGGAACGGTATAAATACCCCGCTGCTCTGCAGCGGGCGATCATTTATTTTAAAAAAAAACATCAAAAGGGTACTCGCTCAGCCAATCAATTAATACTTGCTCTTTAAAAAAAATTTACGAAACGGCCGTGAATGCAAGGCCTAGGCATGAGAGTTTTATTATTAATCTTCTGACAAAATTCGCATATTGCTTGAGTGCGCTATCTTCTCTATTTTGAACGAACTTGTACTAAATCACATTTGAAATTATCCAAGCAACCATTGGAATGTGTTCTGTGACAGCTAACGCTAGGTGGGCAATATCTCCGTGATAACTGTAACAACAGCGCTTTACAATGGCTTTTTTCTTTCCACTTAAAAATTAATGCAAGTACCAATCATAAATACACTAGCTCTATTATCTGGATTGCAGTTCAGATTACAGGCTTTCTTGTATTTCATAGCGCGGTCACATGTCTGGGTTTTTATATCATCATACTCGAAATATACACTCATCACCTTGTTAAAGACGTAGGATACGGCAACCGTTACGACCTCCGCCGTG
The DNA here is from genome assembly GCA_031288225.1 of Holosporaceae bacterium. GTDB lineage: Bacteria > Pseudomonadota > Alphaproteobacteria > UBA3830 > UBA3830 > BNWE01. Next base: position 10,099 of record JAITRU010000036.1, read on the forward strand.
GCTTTCTCACTGTGTGAAAACTTTGTTGATGATCTAAAGTAGCCTCCAGATAAAGTCCATTTCCCAAATTTGTAGGCTAACCCAACACTATAGACCTTTCCGGCGTCGGCACCTTCCTTTATGCCAATCGCCAAGTTATGTATATCATAGACGGCTTCGGGATCAAACGGAGTTGCATCCTCTTCTGTGGCAAACCGTTTGGCTAGCAGCGACTGTCCTCCATCCAGAAATCCAGCTGCCATCTTAAAATTTTTATAACCCAGCACAAGGCCCACATTGTAAGCTTTGACGTTATTCACGCTAATGCTGGAAAAATTTTTACTGGATTCACCTTTTCCAAGCCATCCGGCCACCGATACCTTCATGTTAAAATCGTCGGGAATTCCGTATTCGTACGCAATTCCAGCCGTGACAACATTTTTTGAAAAAGCTGTAGTGTGTGCAAAGTCCCATCCGTCATCTATGGTCAAACCTGACAGGCTTTTTCTGGTTCTAAATAGATTAGCACTCTTGCTATCTGGAGTGAACGAAACTCCAAGAGACATCCCGCTTATTGTGGGAGAAATCCACGCTATTTTTAATGCGTTAGCATCATTAGCAAAGAAATCAGAATCAACGAGTGCACCGGCAGATACATTGTAGAATGCTCCCAAATCCCCGCTGCCAGGCCCTTGATATCCGACATAAACACTATCACCTTTGATGCAAAAAGCATCAGCTGCAGTATTTGTGTAGCCAATTTTAATTTTACCGATACTATCAGACTCAAAATACAGGAAAGAAGAATCACAAATTGGATTACCCTGCTTCATTAGACCGGATTTTTGCTTAGTGCCAATTTCAAGCCCAAAGCCAAGGTCAGAGGTCTTATTGTCGTATCTTAAATAGATATTACCTTTGTAAGAAAATGTTTCAGGCATTTTATTGCCGACAGCTGCTTGATTAATCAAACAAACCGTCATGTTGCTATTGCCGCTAAAGGAAAAATTAGTATCAATGCCAGCTTTTCTCAATTTTTCAGACATAATTTCGTTGAGAAAATTCACTTCTTCCTCGGATACAGGCTGCTTTCCAGGTGTACCGAAGCAACCACTTGCCATGGTACCAAAAACGAGCGTTAACAGCACAACAATTGAATATCTACTCATCACAAAATAATCTCCAGTAATAATTCAGCCCCGTAACCATCTACAGTAACAAGCAGTACTGCAACCCAAGCTAGCAGATGACAGAAAAAAACTCACCGCAGCATACCACCTACAGTAACTCCATACCTGTGCGATCCTGTGCTTCCCACATAGCAATGGCAGCCATTATACCAACTACAGTAGCCGGTGCAATAGACATGATTGGGGATATGAATGTGCAATAATTCATGATTACTGGAGTTAGTCCGCCAACAATTGCCTGGGCAAGACTGAGAGATAATGAAACTCCTGTGCATCTAATTTTTCGGGGAAATGATTCGGAAAAAAAAGCTGATCTACACGAAAAATACATGCCCAAAAACAACCCATAGGATACGTAGGCAATTGTCCAGGTGAATGGAGAATTTATTTTTAGTAAAAAAATAGCGTATACAACTGCAGAAACGCCAGCTATGCCAGCAATAATAAACGGCTTTCTCCTGAAATAGTCAGAAAGATATCCGCAACCCAGGACAGTTGTAGTAATGGCAAGACTCGCGCAGGCACAGCAGAAAGTCGATTCCTTCAGTGTGAGCATTTTTTCCCGTACAAGATGATAGGGCAAGAACGTAAATAGGGTGTAGAATCCGACAGCACTGAAACTAGTTACGGCAATTGTGCAGAATACAGCAGGCTTATTTTCTAATAATTCCCTAACAATTTTACAAACTTTTCGAGATTCTTTTCTTTCTTCTTTGGCAATCGCAGCAGGTGCAGCAGCTGGTTCATTTTCATTATAGAAATAAAAAGCAAATGGAATAAGAACAATTCCAAGAATAAATGGAATTCTCCAGGCAAAATCATAAATTTCTAATTCCGAAAAAAAACAATGGAGCAATAGCAGTGAATTCATCGAGCCAAGAACACCTATTTGTAGTCCTACATCACTCCAACTGCCAAAAAAACCTCTCCTATGAGCAGGAGCAGATTCCACCAAATGCACCATTGCTGCCGTGTATTCTCCTCCCAGTGATACACCTTGACATGCTCTAAAAACCAACAGCAATAGTGGCGACATGATGCCGATTTGGTTGTAGCTGGGAAGTAAGCCAATGCATACGGTTGGCACAGCCATAAAAAGTATGGAAAGGAATAGGGCTTTTTTTCTTCCAATCAGATCTCCTATGGGACCAAAAATCATCGAACCCACAGGTCTCATAAACAATCCAATGGAAAGGGCTAGGAAGCTAACCGTTGAGCATAGGGCTGGATCCTCTATGGGGAAAAATCGTTTGGAAATGATTGGAAGAAATGGCATAAAAAGAGAAAAACTGTACCAGGATAAAACATTACCAAGTGAACCAACCGCCAGATTTATTTTTTTTTGTTTAGATATTTTTATCATTTTTTTATTCCTTATTTTGTTGATTTTTCTTTCAAGGTTTCCATACCTTTTTTCTTTGATAAATATGCTATAATCCATGCCGTGCAGGATATTTTTTGCGCCTAAGGCAGAGGAATATCAAGCGGCTTTTGCCCTGGGTTACCTTAATTTACTAAAGCAATTTGTCTATTTTATGATAACGGAATCCAATACCAAAATAAAAAATCCCCTTGTATAAGAAGCGCTTTTGATGTACGCTTCAACGACGCTGGTTGGTGTTATTATAAACAATGAAACAAAGCTCAATAACGAGTTTTAGCATGAAGTATCAATGAGAGTATAGAATTTAGAATCCAATGGAACAACTTATAAGAGATCATGGCTACCTCTGCGTTTTTATATTTGCCTGTGTAGAGGGAGAGATAGCGATTGTTACTGCAGGTATTTTAAGCAGACATGGTCTAATGTCTCTGCCAATGGTGGTATTTTTTGCATTCCTTGGAACTCTCATGACCGAACAATGCCTTTTTTTCATCGGAAGAATCTACGGTACTAGGATTTTTGAAAAGTTTCCTCATTGGCAGAAGAAATGTGAAAAGGTGATGGAATTCTTGCGGATGTATGATACATTGTTCATATTTGGCTCAAGGTTTGCCTATGGTATCAGAAATATAACTCCCATCGTTATTGGTATGGCAAAAATCACACCGAAAAAATTCTCTAGCCTCAATGTGCCAGCAGCCATGCTATGGTCCATAATAGTTGCAGGAGTTGGTTATATGTTTGCGGATATGCTAGAATCGGCGGAGGGCGGTTTGAAGTATATAAAGATTGCTGCCTTAATTTTCGTGTACTTTGTAGCATCGTATCTTATATATAAAAAAACAAAGTCCGTGTAGGTAAACAGTTCCACCCCATAGCACCTTGGACGGCATAGTTTGCAATTATTTGAACAAATCTCTCCCTTGGCTGACAGAATTCGCCCCAATGAAATTGCCGAGCTCATTGGTCAGGAGGTTGAAAACCAGGTACAGCTGCATGAAAATTTGCAATCGCTTATTTTGTGGGGACCTCCTGGATCTGGTAAAACTTCCTTTGCAAAAATTGTTGCAAAAAAAAGTGGACTAAAATATGAGGAAACTTCCGCCGTCACCCACGCAACGGCAAAATTTAAGGCTATCTTCGATGGATTAGCGCGAGATCCATCCCAAAAGGCGTTGCTGATAATTGATGAAATTCATCATCTCAACAAAAATCAACAGGACATCTTCCTTCCTCACTTGGAGAAGGGATCTCTCATTCTGATCGGCACCACGACTGAAAATCCGTCATTTGAGCTGAGACCTGCTCTGCTGTCCCGCTGCAAGGTTATCACATTTAATCGCCTACAATTGGAAGACCTGGACAAAATACTGCGGCGAGCAGAAAAATTTATGGGCAGGAAATTACCTCTTTCCCCGGAAGCACGCCAACATTTATGTCTCATAGCAGATGGTGACGCCAGGTATTTACTAAATCGAGCTGAAGAATTGCTGTCGATGCACCTGAAAAGCGAATTATCCATCGAAGAATTGCGGAAGATTACTCCCAAAAGAGCATTGATTTATGACAATGCCCAGGAGGAGCACTACAATCTTATTAGTGCATTTCATAAATCATTGCGTGGATCTGATGTGGACGCTGCTCTCTACTGGACCAACAGAATGCTATTGGCTGGAGAAAATCCACTCTTCATCATGAGACGTCTTGTAAGGTTTGCCAGTGAAGATATTGGTTTGGCAGATCCCAACGCTCTACTACAAGCAATTGCTGCTCACCAATCCTATTCTATTCTTGGCTCTCCGGAGGGGGAGTTGGCCATAACAAATGCTGTCATATATATGGCAACGGCTCCCAAATCGAATGCCGGTTATGTGGCGTATAATCAATCCAAAAAATGCGCTGAATTTTATGGGTCACTGCCAACTCCAAAAAAAATTCGCAACGCTCCTACTAAGCTAATGAAAGAGTTGAATTACGGAGATGGATATGTTTATGATCATGACACGGAGAATGCTTTTTCCGGTAATAATTTTTTCCCGGATGAGTTATCCAGGAAAAAATTCTATCACCCTGTGGAAAGGGGCTTTGAACGAGAAATAAGAAAACGAATTGATTGGTGGGACAAAATGAGAAAACGCACCACCAACTGATGGGGGGCGTGATCATCATGAATAGTATGAGTGATTGGCTAAGGCGAAATAAAATTGACATAGCATTGCTGGTGACAGTGGCCATAATCCTCGATGTTTTTGCTCATTGGCAAATGAATGGGGCAACAATTACCTTTCATGACACCGATGATTACATGCAATTGGTACGTATTCGGGATTTTTTTCGTCATCATGATTGGTTTAACAATACGATAGACAGATGCAATGTACCGTTTGGTGGCGAACTCCATTGGACGCGTTTTTATGATCTCTTTTTAATCGTTCCATCCTATATTCTTAGCTTTTTCACCAATTCCATCAACGATGCCATAGAATATGTGGGATTTTTCATTAGTCCCATTGTACACGCATTTACCGTCGTGTTTTTTTTTCATTTTGCACAATTTTTAATGACTAAACGCAATGCGTTCCTATGCACAGCCGTGTTCGCTTCCCACCAACTAATATTGCCATATGAGACGTTCGGAAGACCGGATCATCATGCATTTATTCTGATGTTTGTATTAATTTTTCTTAGCAATTTAAAAGGGATTGGGGTCATTTTTGACAGTAACGAAGATAATTTTTTGGATGTTTGCTGGAAATATACGCTAAAAATGTCGCTCATCACTGCGATGGGTATCTGGCTATCTCCTGAGTTGCTAATACTATTTTTGATAGCTGATGGAGTACTGTATTTGTGGTGGCTGTTTGGATACGGAAAGTACGATTTTTTTGACAGTCGACGCATTTTGCAGTATATATGCCTAAAAAACACAGCAACGGCGCTGTTAATATGCGTCATTATTTTTCATGAAATATCTGGCAGAACGATTGTCTTAGCAATATTATTAACTTTTTCCTGTGTAGTTCTCAGGTTTTGTGGTTGGAGTAATCCTAGATCTCCGGAAGATATTCCCAATAAAGTTATCACTGTGCAAAGGCAATCGCCATTAATATTCGAAACCATCGCTGTGTTGGTGGTACTGCTGGCAACGGCTGTGTGTACTAACTTCAACGCCATCACCTATGATTGTGTATCGTTTGTGCACTTGGTATTGTACCTGTACGCTGCCGCATTTATGTGGATTTGCGGCAATTATTGCCTGGATTGCGAACCAAGATCACGTTTTATCAACTGTCTTTGCTATTTTACACTGTTACTTGTGTTTTTCCTGGAACTTTATGAAAAATTTTTTCTAGGCCTTGCCGCAGATGTTAGCGATTATCTTAAAAAAATCTGGATGCACAGAGTATTGGAAATGCAATCTCCATTCCAACTTGGCTATGACGTACTGTTTGTGACCCTTGCTGTGCTGGAACTTGGGGCAATAGGCCTAAGGATAGTTGATCTAGTGCAAATTTGGAAAACGACAGACCAAAAAAAAGCGTTGCCAGTAGATGTGCTCGTATGGAGCGTTCTTATTGCCCATGCTCTTTGCTATCTGCTGCTGGCAGCCGTTGCCTGGAGAATGATGCCCTATGCCATGATATTCTGGACACTGCTGATGGTATGGTTAATTATGCATTGGAGTGATGAAAGTTGTTGCCAGCTAAAAGTTTTCTTCCATCGATTGCCCGGAAAAAAAATTTTCAATTTTCATGTATCCAAAATTTATCACAAAATATTTACAGAAAAAACACATGATTCAACTAAACCTTCCACATTACAACTGCCACTGCTGCGTTTTGGAATAACCGCCTTTTTGGTGCCATTGTTGATGGTTACGACTGTGCCACGGGAAGATGATGATCAACCGCAGCAGCATAAAGGCGCTGCCTATGGCACAAGTGAATTGTTTCGGGAAGTGGATAATCTTAGCGCAATTCCAGTTGTCATAATGGCTCACTGTAATCTGGGACCGCAATTGCTCTATTACACAAAGCACAAGGTTATTGGAGCTCCGTATCATCGACAACATCAGGGCATTAGCGCTTCGTATGAGGTTATGGAAGCTGCTTTTTCTCAGCAAAATGTGGAAAAAATACTAGCAGCCACTGGGGCATCGTACATTTTTATAAAAAAAACTCCAACTCAGCTAAAAAAAAACGAACAAAGCAACAAAAATGGTTCTCCATCGTTAACTGATATGATCATTGGCGGACAACTGCCTCCATGGATTTCCATAGAAAATTTTCCTAAAAAATTCAATGACGTAATCATCGCAAAAATTCATCGGAATTTGTTAACCAAAAAGTAACCTCTTTCCATCAAAAATAACCCAATAACTTGATGGAGAGATCGAGTGAAATCTGTTGTCGTTCTGATTCCCTGCTACAACGAAGAAAATACCATAACCTCCGTAGTTAACTCGTTTAAAGAATATCTGCCCTGCGCAACTATCTACGTCTATGACAACGGATCCACCGATGATACTGTGAAGGTCGCAAAAGAAGCTGGAGCTATCGTTGTCAGCGTACAAAATCGTGGTAAAGGGAATGTGGTACGAAAGATGTTTGCAGACATAAATGCTGACATATTTGTCATGGTGGATGGTGATTCCACCTATACGGCAGCGGATGCTCCACGCATGGTTGATCTATTAATATCTGCCAATGTTGATATGGTCGTGGCCGTTAGGAACGCTAAATCTGAAAATGCCTACCGTAGTTGGCACAAAATTGGCAATAAATTTTTTAATTTTATATTGAAAGTACTTTTTAACAGCACCTATAGGGACATATTTTCCGGATATCGAGTTTTTTCCCGAAGATTTGTAAAAACATTTCCGGTAGCATCCGGAGGATTTGATATAGAGGCAGAGCTATCAATCCATTCACTCACACTCTCAATTCCATTCGCGGAAATTGAATCTGCATATCTGGAACGACCAGCAAATTCTAATAGCAAATTGCAAACATTTCGCGATGGATTCAGAATACTATGCAGTATTTTAAGGTTACTGAAAGAGACGAAGCCACTGTTATTTTTCGGCGCAATTTCTCTGATAGCTTTTATCTTAGCGTTGATTTTTGTTTATCCAATCATAGTTGCGTTTTTCGAAACTGGATTGGTACCACGATTACCTACGGTGGTGTTATCTAGTGGCCTCATGATGATATCCTTTTTGAGTCTTACCTGTGGTATGATACTGGACAGTGTCAGCCAGGCTCGGCTTGAAATGAAAAAACTTCACTATCTGATGTTAACGATGGATTAAGCGAAAAATATTTCAGCGAAAGTGAAAAGATTGCCTTGCTACGTGAAAAAGAATATTTTCTTTGGTTTTTTATATATAATATTGCTAGAATGGGCGGTCAGTGTGTGCTATACATGTTGTTGTGCGGTGTTTGTTGTGACGGTTTTTTAAGTGTTTTTTTTAACTATTTGTTGTTATACAGACTATGGTTTTAGTCGTTGTCTTTTCCGTATACAAATAAAGAATTAATTAGTTGGTAACTAAAGAGATGATATGCGTTTGAAAGATATTAAAGCGAAAATGCCAGCGGAATTGTTGGCTTTTGCTGAAAGTTTGGAAGTAGAGAATGCATCCGCGCTACGTCGGCAGGATCTGATGTTTGCGGTCTTGAAACAGCTAGCTGAAAAGGACGTGGAAATCCTTGGGGATGGCGTTTTGGAAGTTCTGCAGGATGGATTTGGCTTCTTGAGGTCTCCGGAAGCTAATTATATGGCTGGATCTGACGATATTTATGTCTCTCCGTCTCAAATTAGGAAGTATAGCCTGAAAACCGGCGATACTCTGGAAGGAATAATTCGCTCTCCAAAAGAAGGCGAACGATATTTCGCCATTTCCAAGATTAACCTCATCAATGGTGATTCCATTGAATTGGCAAAGCATCGCATAAATTTCGATGATCTTACACCATTGTATCCAAGCTCAAAATTAACTCTAGAAATAGAGGACATAAACGAGAAGGACATGACCACGCGGATTATAGAAATAATTTCCCCTCTTGGAAGGGGGCAACGGGCACTGATAGTCGCTCCTCCACGCACCGGAAAAACTGTAATGCTGCAGAACATTGCAAGAGCCATCACCACAAACTCTCCGGAGACTCACCTCATCGTTCTGCTGATAGATGAGCGACCAGAGGAAGTCACCGACATGCGCAGGTCCGTGAGGGGAGAAGTGGTTAGTTCCACATTCGATGAAGTCCCGACGCGTCATGTGCAGGTGGCCGAGATGGTGATAGAAAAAGCCAAGAGATTGGTGGAACACAAGAGAGATGTTGTCATTCTTCTAGATTCCATAACAAGGTTAGCCCGGGCCTACAATACTGTCTGTCCATCTTCCGGGAAAGTTCTCACTGGTGGAGTCGATGCGAATGCTCTACAGCGGCCAAAGCGTATTTTCGGAGCAGCCAGGAACATAGAGGAGGGAGGATCACTCACCATCATCGGAACTGCTCTGGTTGAGACTGGTTCTCGGATGGATGAGGTGATATTTGAGGAGTTCAAGGGTACCGGAAATGCGGAAATCGTACTTGATAAAAAATTATCCGACAAGCGGACCTTTCCTTCCATAGATATAACAAAATCTGGAACCAGAAAAGAAGAGTTACTGGTTGACAAAGCTACCTTATCGAAAATGTGGATACTGAGACGAGTGTTAATGCCGATGGGCACATGCGATAGTATGGAATTTCTACTGACAAAAATGAAAGTATCAAAAAACAATATTGATTTTTTGAATAGTATGAATCAGTAGTCGATTTGTTGCCACTCTGGGTAAAAATTTTTCTGCTGTTTTCGTGCCATGACCGGAATTTATCGCTGTGCTTATGAGCGAAAAATGGATAGATGAAATGGATGAAAGTAGAAGAACAGGCTCGTTTTTCATATTCATAACCGGCGGAATTATGTCTTCCCTAGGAAAGGGCATAGCATCGGCAAGCATAGGAACCTTGCTCCAGGCTCGGGGCTATGCGGTGCGTATGAAGAAACTGGATCCATACATAAACGTCGATCCCGGCACAATGAGTCCATATAAACATGGAGAAGTTTTCGTCATGGGAGACGGCTGCGAGGCAGATTTAGATTTTGGTCACTACGAAAGATTTACTGGCCTCCAATGTACGGCAAACGATTCGCTCACAACCGGAAAAATCTATGAAAAAGTGTTGGCTCAGGAAAGACGTGGAGATTACCTGGGATCCGATATACAGGTTATTCCACACATTACAAATGAAATAAAGCGCTTCATAATGGATGGTCACGAATTAGTGGATTTTACCATCTGTGAAATAGGCGGAACAGTTGGGGATATCGAGGGCTTGCCCTATATCGAAGCTATTCGTCAACTAAGAATTGACCTTGGAGTTTTTCGAATTGCTTGCATTCATCTCACCTATTTGCCATATCTAAAAACTTCTGAAGAATTGAAAACAAAGCCAACGCAGCACTCCGTAAAATTGCTCCAAAGTATGGGAGTTCAGCCGGATATAATCCTGTGTCGTAGCGAAAAAGATATAAACGACGATATCAAGACAAAACTATCCATGTTCTGCAATGTAAAAAAGGAAAATATTGTTGCTGCGCTGGATGTGGAGAATATTTACCTGGTTCCTCACAAATATCACCTCGCTGGCTTGGATCGACAAGTATGTGATCATTTTGGCCTGTTGGACCAAAAATTGGAAAAGCTGGTCGAAGAGAATATCAAGGAAAAATGGGTTAATATAGAGCATGCTATCTGCACTCCTTCAAAAACAGTGCGCATCGCCGTTGTAGGGAAGTACACTAAATTGAAAGATGCGTATATATCGTTATCCCAAGCCATAAATCATGGAGCTATTGCCAATGAAGCTCGGGTAGAAATATATTTTGTGGATGCCAAGAAAAGTTCGCAGAATTTAGAAGATGAACTATGCAATGTATCGGGGATATTAGTACCAGGTGGATTCGATTCCAGCGGAGTTGAAGGAAAAATTACAGCCATCAAATTTGCTCGGGAAAACAAGATTCCATTTTTAGGCATATGCCTTGGACTACAACTCGCAGTTATTGAAGCCTGCCGAAATGTGGCCGGTGTTAAAGATGCCACCAGCCGGGAATTTTCCGACGAAGGAGAAATTGTCATAGATTTTATGAACAGCTGGGAATCCGATGGTCTAGCGGAATTCCGCCTTCCATCAGATAACAAGGGAGGCACAATGCGCCTGGGAAGCTATCGCTGTAAAATCTCAGGTGACAGCTTAGCTTATAAAATATATGGTGCAACGGAAATAACCGAACGCCATCGGCATCGTTTTGAAGTCAATATAAAAAAATACCGAGAACTGTTTGAGATAGCTGGTTTGAAGTTTTCTGGCATGTCCATGGACGGACTATTGCCGGAAATTGTAGAGCGCAGATTTCATCCATTTTTTATTGCTACTCAGGCACATCCGGAGTTTCAATCTCACCCATTCGCTCCTCACCCACTTTTCACTTCTTTTATAAAAGCCGCCATCAACTACAGCACAATACCACTTTTCCAATGCGCACCTCAGTGCTAGTTTTTTTTGTGTTCTAATTTTCCTGTGCTCATAGAGCCTAGCCGACAAATGAGATTCTCGATAGTTACAGAAAAATTTTTCCTAAAATCGAGACAAAATTCGTTAGCCATAATCTGTTTTAAAATGGACACTATCGAATTTAATGTTGCAACTATACTACTATTATTGAAAAATTTGATTTTACCTATTTTGCAGCATTCACTAATCAAAAGTATGCTGCCACAGACCCTGTCTCTCAATGCGCAGATGCTTTCTTCTGCTCTCTCTAAGATGTCATCCAAATCATTACTAGCTTTGCTGCTTTTCTTTTGTTTGTTATTTTGTAACATCGTCTTAATTTTTTTCCCCATCTCTTCGGTCGGCGCCATCGGTTTTGACTTATCTAGGATAAGATTATAAAACGATATAAACTGATCATGGGGAATGATTTTGTTTTTAGCAAAAATCTCTCTTGCAGGATTAAAGAATTTTTTAAGTCCAAGCAAGTCAATCAACATAGGATGTAATATGATTACATCGGCAGATAGTGAACGTAATTTTTGCTCATTATCTTTTTCGTTCTTATGTCTATAAGAAAATAGTTCCACGTAACACATGGCAGCAGCACTTCTTGTATCCAATAAAACAAGATAGTTAAACGCATCAGAAAGAGTTACCAACCTCTCGGGGGTTTTTTTTAGATTTGTTACAGCTGATAATTTGTTCTCTATGTCTGCTTTTTGTAATTGATCCAAAAATGCTACCTGACCAAGGTAGGTGCCATACCAAAACACAAGCTGCGCTATAATTTTTTCTAACTGTATTAATTCGACTTCTTCTAGTCCCGAGTATAAAGAAATGGACAGCAAAAAGCTAGATACCAAATTAAGAAATTTTAATTCTTCCGATACGCTGGCAGTTTTTTTTTCAAATTTACTCTTTAGGTGTTTTTTTCCTATGAGTTGTAATATGGTTCCAAGTTTGGGATGCGCTGCCAGTAGCCACGATTTTTTTTTATAAAATCTATTAATAAGTAAATTACACATGTAAATCTTTGTTTTCATATCGTTGATTATATTGTTCTGTACCTCGGTGGAGCATAGTAGGAAATCTTTCATAATTTCCTCCTTCTTCCTCCTAGTATTATTGTCAGCTAAAAACTCTTCGATTTTTTTGGTCTGATACTCTATGTTTTTCCTCAATACGGCATCATTGGCTTCTTTGTACAAATTTTTAACAATATTCACGGTTAGCAATAGACTATCAGTCAGATCTCCTATCTCTGGTAGTTCATCAATTTTCCCTTTTATTATTTCCAGAAAGTTGGGTTTTTTTGCTGCGATCTCCTTCCGTTCATCTTTTTCTTTTTCTTTTTCTTGTTTTTGCTTTTTTCGTTCTTTCTTTTCAGCTTTTTTTATTCGACGCTTCTCTTCTTTTATCTTCCATTGCTCTTGCCGTTTTTCATAAAATTCCTTCATCGCTGCTCGCTTTTGTATTGCTTTTTCATCATATTCCAGTGGCGGCCTATTATGGTGCCGGCGCCTTGGTTTATGTTGTCCACGATTCATTGGTTGTTGCTTAGTCTGCAATTTTCTTTTGTTCTTTATTTTTGATACTTGGAGCTGCCGCTGTTCTTCCTCACGTAATTTTATTTCATTTTCTTCCTTAATCCGAAGCTCCTTCTCAATTATAGTCGGTGATATCTTCGCTGTCTCTGTTCTTGCATTATTCTTCTTCCTGCGTCTTCTTTTTTTTGGCGCTTTGACTGATGTTAATAGCGAATTGTTCACTATCTCCAAGGTTAATTTCTTAATATCTTCCGGGAGTTCATATTCTTCTATGGAAGTTACCTTGTTTCTTGGTGGTATACGATTATTTGTTTTATTAGAGAATTGGCCATCGAAACGCCAATTATCACAATTCAGATCAATGGCATGGATCTTTTGTTCAAGAGTGCTGACCTTTCTCTTGTTAAATGAAGGATAAGCATATTTATCAAATTTGTATCCCTTATATCTGTGAGAAATATTAATAATCCCAACCTTCCAAAGCACACTATTTATCGTCTTATATCCATGCTTTTTATTAATAATGCTCCTTTCCAGATTTTTCCTATTTGTTTCTTTCCAAAATTCCACAGGATTTGGAAATTCATGTGAACTTGCAGCATGAAAAGATTCTGTTTTTGATTTACTATCACTCGTCTGAGAAGTAGAGCACACACTTTTGCTAAGCAGCATGTCGCTGTCTTTGCTTGGACATACTAAATTAGTCTGAGAAACTAATGATTTCGGATAACATGTGTCCAAGGTAGTCAATGGTGATGAATTCTTAGGATTTACATTCTGGACATACGATGAAGACGAATTGGTGCAAGAACTATCCCCAACCGCCAAGGGAGGCACAAACAACGGCCGAAACGACAGTGTTTGTGTAACATATGTTTCTGCTGTTTCTGCAGGATATATACAGATGTACGGAATTAGATGTGATTGCTGAACGGGAATAGGAGAAGGCTGTTGGTAGTTTTGTGCTGGTTGCGGTGATTGATGGTGTACAGGAGAACTTGATGTTATCTGCGGTTGCAGAATGTTGGACGGCACTGAAAGCGTTGGAGAACTTGATGAAGTCGAACAATGCTTGGGATCGGGAACAGTGAGCTCTTCTTTTGGTAGTATTTCTTGGGGCAACATTTTATGCACCATATCAGATATGTTACCAATTATATTACTTTCCGTTTTTACATTATTTTTTGCATCTACACTGTCTTCTTGCTTGGGGACATCACCATTCAATTTATTGCCCGAATTGTAATCACTCACACCACAGCTATCTGAATAAGATTCGCTGCAACACGACGGTGAATAAGATCTGCTGTACGACGATGAACAGGATCCGCTGTAACGCGATGAACAGGATCCGCTGTAACGCGATGATACATTTGAACTAGATCTGCTGTAGCACGAATCTGAAGTGAGTGATATGTCCATATCTGAGTGCGTAGAAAATACGCAACTATTACAAATAACAATTAACGACACAGGGGAGAAAATTATCGTTTTTTTTAACATAAATTGCCTCATTGAGTTTAATAATACAAAAAACAGCCCCATGTTATCATAATAAAAAAAAAAACATCAATCGGTGCCTGGTTTTTTTGCAATTCTGAAAAAAGAAACATTAATCATTTCTGGCAACACACTCGTTTACTACTTTTTATAATCTTATACCAAATCTCATTTTGGATTGTCCAAATGGCTTCGAGAACACGCTCTATGGCAGCCGCTGCCAGGCAGGAAATAGCTAATCGATGATGGGATTTGATATTATACTCAATCACCGTAAGAAATTGGATTTTATTGGTGAGTCTTTATTGTGATTACAGGATTTTTAGTCCGAAATCTCACTGTGATTGGGTATATACTCAATCACGCTGAGAAAGCGAACTTATGTATCGGAAATTTGCTGGTTTTTCGCGCATAAAAATCCAATTTCTTGCGATGATTGAGTATACACAATTAATTCCCGGAGCACGCATGGATTATTAGATCCTTACAACGCTACATCGTATTTGCTTTTGTTCACTTATTTTAACTTGGTGGAGGGGGTAAGATTTGAACTTACGTAGACTTTCGTCGGCAGATTTACAGTCTGCTGCCATTGACCGCTCGGCCACCCCTCCCGATGAAAAATTTACTACCCAAGAATACTACGCGAAAAGCCAGGGCATTATTCTTCATAAAAAAGACTTCACAACGCGGCTACCACTATAGTTTTATTGGGTGTTATAGTCAATCATGTCCTGGTATACTATCTGGGCCGAGCTAGGAAGATAACTCCTGAAAAAAATGTAGCAAGAAAATTCTGAAAGGGGATAAGCTTTAAAATTGATAGAAATTTTACATTTTTAACTGGCGTTTTTCAACGGTCGGTTTCATTCCATGATCTTGCCGCTTTTGCCAATCGGTCATTTATGGCTATGCCAATGTCTTCATGGGGAATGGGCATCACGCAGATTTTTTTGGCATTGGAATTGTCTAATTTCTGCAACATGGCGAATAAATGCGATGCAGCTTCTCGCAAATTGCAGCTTTCGCTAAGATTCAGAATATATTGGCATTGGCAATCAAAAGGTATGCCGAATGCCAGCACTGCATCACCGGGATCTGCGCAGGTCGCATTCAGGATAATCTTTTTGTGAAAAGTGTAATGCTGTAATTCCGCAGCTTTTCCAATTTTTCCCAATTGATCGCTAGGATTACCGTCATTGCTATAAAAATTGCCATGATCCGGACTGCTAGTAGCAGCGTTGCAGGAAATTTCTTTGTTTTTGCAAAAAATTCCGCTACGTGCGTGAATTTCATTTGCATCGATCGCTCCGCTTCTGACAATTTTTAACAAATCTCCGCTTGCATCAAGGACCGTTGATTCGATTCCGATTTCACAGTTACCTCCATCCAAAATTATTAGATCTTCCATGGATTGCAGTTGTTCCAACACCAATGCTGTTGTGGTTGGACTGAGGGCCGACGATTTGTTGGCACTGGAGGAGGCCAGAGGAAACGAAATTTGTGTCAAAAGATTTTGGAGAATGCCATTGGACGAAATTCTGATGCCAATTTTATTGGTGTTTGCGGAACACAGGGCCGCTATGGATGCATCGCTGCGGCGCTCCAGTAGCAGGGTAATTGGTCCCGGCAAAAACGCCTCTGCCAGGGCAATGGCGTGATCCGTAACAACAACGTCGCGGGCAGCTTGGGCCAAATTCTTGTAGCAAACGCTCAGCGGATTGCTTTTTGATCTGTGCTTGTGAAAAAAAATTTTATCCACGGCAGCGGCGCTGCAGGCATTGGCTCCAATGCCATAGACTGTTTCAGTGGGAAAGGCCACAATTCCAC
Source organism: Holosporaceae bacterium (assembly GCA_031288225.1). Classification (GTDB taxonomy): domain Bacteria; phylum Pseudomonadota; class Alphaproteobacteria; order UBA3830; family UBA3830; genus BNWE01. The sequence goes on from JAITRU010000036.1 coordinate 26,138, forward strand.
CAGATTCCAACATGTAAATTGCTTTGGTGATATTTTCCGGACAAGGTTCAAGAATTTTTGGCATTAGACAAAATCCCATTTTCAACTTGCCATTGCTAGCCTGGTGGTGGTTTTTACAGAGCGCATACCCAATATCGTTTGGATGATTTGGAACTAGCTCAAACACTAAGAGACCATTGCCTAGTGAGGTTTTTCCTGCAAGAACGAGGAGGAACGTAGCGCAAGATCACAGTGTACTTCTTGTGCATGAGGATCTGAGCAACGGATCTGACGAAGTCAAAAAGCCACTATGCAGCGGTCTCACTAATTGCACGAAACCATATCGCAGAACATCCAGATGGTGCCGAGAAGAGAAACAACTCCTCCGACCTGCCGGTTATGAATCGGATCTCAGGCTCTTTTCCATAAGTCGGTATCTCCGGAATAACCTCTAATATTTCAGCAAAATTCCCTGCCTTCCTAGAGAATGATACCTACAATTTTGTATCGATGTAAACAAAAAAGTTGGCAATAGCTAAACATTGAATTTCTTCTCCTCTAATACTATGTCAATGTATGGTGAGTCTTTATTGTGATTACAGGATTTTTCGTCCGAAATCTCACTGTGATTGAGTATATTGACCGATTATGATTTTTTCCCTGTTTGCTTTGGCTCAGAATTCGTCCATAATTATTTTCATGATCTACACATCCTACTTCGCATTTATTCCCAAATTGCCGGCGGATATGCTCAAAATCAGCATTGCTTTATATACTCCGCAATGGGCGCAAATTGATGGCTATTTACCATGTTTGAATCCGACAGAACGGACGCTGAAAGAAGCTAAATCAGGAGTAGTTCCCATCGATGAAGCCATGGGAAAATACCGTAGCGAAATTTTGAGTAAGTTGTCTCCGTTCAAAATATATGAAGAGCTGAGCGATATTCTGAATAAAAGCAACAAACATAATCTCGCACTTCTGTGCTACGAAAAACCCGGCGATCCGTGTCATCGCAGGATTGTTGCCGAATGGCTTGGAGAGGGAAATTCTATCTTGGTGCCTGAATATACAGTTGAAAATGAACAGCTATCGTTGATTTTGTAAAAAACGCGCACGTCCATACGGCGAAAGCCATTAGCCATAATAACAAAAGAAGATTTCATAAAAGTTTCAATTGGGTATCCAACCTTCGACATTCATTTCGAAAGTTTTCCCTATGATCGCTGGGGAAGTTGTATTTTTTTCTGATAGATGCAACCTTTTGGTAGAATGTTTCGAGATAATTTTTGTTCACATAGGCTCCATTGTAGAGAGGTTTAATCCTAGATTCCAAACCAGGAAAAAGACTACGCACATAATTAAAAAACACATTTTTTGCATTGCCTCGCAGATGCAAAACCTGAGGTATAATGGTTTTTGCTCCGTTTTCTTTAGCGGTTTTGAAGATTGCATCCAGGTTCTCAATGTTGTCAGTCAAATGCGGAATTATCGGCATCATCAGAACTCCGCAGGGAATTCCCCATTTGTTTAGCTCACCTATCATTCCAAGTCGCTCGACGCTCGGGGGAGCGAACGGCTCGGTTTTCTTGCGAATTATCTCATCAAGGGCTGATACAGATACCTGTACATTCACTCCTGCGACTTTATTCAGCTCTTTCAACAGATCAATATCACGCAGCAAAAGCGTTGATTTCGTCGTGATTATCATCGGATTTCTGTGCCGAATGAAAGTCTCGATAATCTTTGGCATGAGAACATACTCTTTTTCCAGAGGCTGATAGCCATCGGTCACTCCACAGATGTTTACCGGATCGCCAGTCCAGGATCGTCTGGAAAAATCTGCGCTAAGCGCTTCGGCAACGTTGGTTTTTATGAAAATATCGTCGAAGAATTGTTCTGTATCCAAATATTTGTGCGAATATTGCGCAAAACAGTAGATGCATCGATGCCCGCATCCACGGTAAATGTTCAAATCCCAATTGCTTGCGAATTCACGATCATGATAATGCAGGGCCGTTTTGCAGGTTATTTCTTTTAGGGACATTATTTTTCCATTTCTCAAACATGCGAGGAGTATCGATGCTGATATCTGCGGGAAAGGTATGCACTTCATCAAACCACCGCAAATCTGTTGATTCATCAGAAATTTGTATATCATCGTCCCCATTGGTCGTTTTCAGTAAAAATCTGACATCGTAGTGATAATGCGCCGGAATTTCTTTGTATTCCGGAATCAGATGAACGCCGATGTCGAATATTTCTTCCGACAGCAATTCGATGTTTCGCAGTCCGGATTCTTCGTAAGCCTCTTTCAGGGAAACTCGAACGAGATCGTGATCGCCATCGGCATGGCCGCCAAGTTGCAGCCAAAAACCCATTTTCTTGTGCAAAGTAAGAAGAAATTTCGTTTCATCGCAATTTACCAGCCAGCAGGATCCGGTGAAATGTCCGATCGATAACGATCTCTCGAAGCAATCCTCATGCGAATTTAGAAAATCCAACATTTTTGCTCTGGCGGCGATTTCTATTTCGTCTTCGGGATTGTATCGCTTCAACTTTTTTCTTAGGTCTTTTCTGTGCATGATTTCTAAACTTTCATGGGGCTAAGAATACCATTCTTATTTCAACAATTCCATGGTAAGCTCGATCAGTTTTCTAAATATAATACCAAATCTCATTTTGGATTGTCCAAATGGCTTCGAGAACACGCTCCATGGCAGCCGCTGCCAGGCGGGCAATAGCTAATCGATGATGGGATTTGGTATAATATGCTCAAATGCTTGATCGATGAAAAGTTACTCTCCTGTATGATCAAAAATTTATGAAACGGCCGTGCCTCTACACCGGTTGAGGTTGTTGTTGTTCTAGGAATATGCTACAATGGCACACTTAATTATCTAGTCCATCTTGTATTATGGAGAATAGCAATGTATAAATTGCTTTGTATGAGTTTTTCTGCTGGACCATGCTCAAAGTATTCTGGTTGGCAATCTCCGGCTGGAATGCTAGCGGGCAGATCTCATAGATCAGATGAAGGAGTCCTCCTGATACAGGAAGTGATTCGTCTACAGCGGCGGATATTAGCGATTCCGGACGATTATTTTCTTGGACTGGTCAGCGCTTCGGCCAGCGGCGCTGTTGAAACTTTGCTGTGGTCACTGTTGGGTGCTAATGGTGTGGATATATTGTCCCAGTGCGTTTTCAGCAGACATTGGGAACACGACATCGTCTATGAATTGCAGCTGAAAGATGTGCGAGTTTTTCGGGCAGATTTTCCACAGATGGCTGATGTAAAAGATGTAAATTTTAACCGGGACGTGGTATTTTGTTGGACGTCGACTACTTCCGGAACATCTTTTCGTGATGCAAACTGGATTGCTTCCAATCGCGGAGGCTTGACCATCTGTGATGCAACGTCAGCAGTATTTATGTTTGATTTCGATTGGAGTAAGCTGGATGCCACGGCTTTTTCCTGGCAAAAGGGATTGGGTGGGGAAGCTGGAGTGGGCGCTATTGTGCTGGGTCCCAGAGCAATAGCTCGGTTAGAATCCCATCGACCTCCATGGCCCGTTCCCCGAATATTTCGCATAGCCCAGAATAAAGTGGTTAACTTTGGCGTTTTTAATGGCTATATCGTGAATACTCTTAGCATGCTAGCCATCGAGGATTTCAAAAATATTTTGCTTTGGGCCCAGCAAATGGGTGGAATACCGGCTCTGCAACAGAAGATAGAGGATAATTATAACGTCGCAAAACAATGGATAGCCAGGAGTTCTATTTTTAAATTTTTTGCGGATGAAAAATGTCGTGCCCACCACATCGCCTGTTTGGACATAGATTCGGAAAAATACCAACATCTTTCGGAAGAGGACAAGTGGAAGTTTTTAACAAAAATTGTGCAACGCAGTATCCAAAAACAATTGGGTAGCGATTTTCTTGGACATAGCCAGACCAAACCACACCTGAGGATTTGGATGGGTCCCACCATCGAAGCGAAAAAATTATCGGCACTTTTTGCTGGAATCGAGGGCATTTGCCTAGAACTGCTCAACGAGCTGCCCCGGTGAGATGGCAGATTTATGTATACCAAATCTCATTTTGGATTGTCCAAATGGCTTCGAGAACACGCTCCATGGCAGCCGCTGCCGGGCGGGCAATAGCCAATCGATGGTGGGATTTGGTATTATACCATTCCTCGGAACAAATTATTCGAAAGCTTTTTCGCGTAGCCTGAACATGAGGCTGCTCACCGCTTGCTGCGAGAAATTAATAATGAGGAATGGTATTATAATGCCAAATCCTGCCATCAATTATTGCCCATCTGGTAGATGCTGCCCAGAGCGCATCCCAAATTCATTTTTTCTTCGTCAGGTCGATATAGCGTGCTATGAATTATTCTCTAATCCTGTGCCAAATGATCTTTGCGGCACGTGCAATTCTTACTTCGTGTAAATTGCAATTATTTTCTCCAGGATAATCATCCACAAGGACTTGACAATTGGCATTGGAATGGCAGCATAATTTACACAGCATGGTTGTTCCATTGTCCAATACAGCGATTATGGTTTTTCCATTTAAAAGCGCTAACGATTCTTCAATGCCTGCTACGCAGTCTCCGGGATTATATCTGCCATCCAAAAACTCCTTTTCCACCAAATGAAAAATAGCCGAACTGTGAAAATTAATAAAAAAACTCAGTTCATTGCGAATATCCTCAGGCAAATGCTTAATTTTTAGTTTGTAATCAATGGGATTTACATAGGTATCATAAACGATCGTGCCAATATTATTTACATTCGGCAATGATGAGCAGCCTGCAGCCGAATATCCAGAATTCATGAAGCGCTCAACGCTGCTTGTAATTCTCGGAACAGCGCCATTGCCCGTCATGAGCCATTCGTCGGAGCATCTGACACCAGCATTGCTAAATATAGTGCAAGCTCTCTTCGCATTTTTTTCTGATAATTTAACTTTTCCCTTTTCCCAGGCATCTACTACGGCTGCTGATACGCCAATTTTTTCGCCGAGATTCTGCCGAGAAAATTCAGCAATAATTCTTGTCATGTGTAACCTATGGCCTATCAATTGGGCATCCGTGTAATGAATTTCGCCATCGTGCAATTGTGTATGTGCCATTGAATCAACTCCTGCTTCTTTAATCACGATTACATTAAATTTACGTATGAATTGCAACAATGCGTTATAAACTTTTTTTTAGCGCAAATTTGCCATATAATTGCTGCTGAGTGGAATTTACAATGCATATGATGGGTAGTTAGCATGATAGCCGTTGGAGTTATTGGAATAACCGGAAGGATGGGTAAAATTTTGGTTGATTCCATAGAAAGTAACGATGAGTTAACGCTTAGCGGTGGGATTTCTAGCCAAAATATTGGAAAAGATCTTGAAAAGATTGTGAAATGTAGTGATGTGATTGTTGATTTTTCTCATCACACAGCGGTGTTAGCTGCGGCGAAGGTCGCAGCTAATCATGCTGTTCCGCTCATAAGTGGTACAACGGGACTGAGTGCCAATGATTTTCTCCAGTTGCGGCAATGTTCACAGCGAATTCCCCTGTTGTATGCGGCAAACTTTAGTATCGGCATTCAATTAATCGCGGCTTTTATTCGCCGCTGCGCTGGTGTTTTAAAAAATTTTGATTTTAGCATTTTGGATAAGCACCATCGGCATAAAAAAGACGCTCCTTCTGGTACAGCACTTTTTTTGGCACAGCAATACGAAGAAATTGCTAAAAAATCACCACAGATTGTTTCCCTGAGGTGCGGCAATAATTTTGGGGAACATGTCTGTGATTTTTGTGGTGAAGACGAAACGATAACCGTTACGCATTCTGTTCTAAACAAAAGAGTATTTGCCGTCGGGGCGCTGCGATGCGCAAGGTGGATTGTTGGAAAGGATCCGGGGTTTTACGGCATTTGTGATGCCATTGATTTCCAATGACAAATCCACAATAGCTAAACATCTAAATGGAGACTGCTATGATTTCCTTTCTAAACCCAATGTTATACTAAATCTCATCATCGATTAGCTATTGCCCGCCTGGCAGGCGGCTGCCATAGAGCGTGTTCTCGAAGCCATTTAGACAATCCAAAATGAGATTTGGTATTATACCATTCCTCAGAACAAATTATCCGAAAGCTTTTCCGCATAGCCTGAACATGAGGCAGCTCGCCGCTTGCTGAGAGAAATTAATAATGAGGAATGGTATATAGCTTGCTTTGAAAATGCGTTTGCAATGTCGGGTTTTCACTCAAATATCAGACAAACCATTGGCAAACGATCACACTTCCAAAGCAGGTCATGTATATACTCGATCACCGTAGGAAATTGGATTTTTATGCACGAAAAACCAGCAAATTTCCGATACTTAAGTTCGCTTTCTCAGCGTGATTGAGTATATCTAGATGATCAACGCTGTTCGATAATATTATCCCATAAAAAAACTTGCACACTGCGTTATTTTCTTTCTTTCTTTTTCTTTTGGATCGACTGTAGTTCTACATTCTTCTCTTCGGTGGCTGCGGCTGCTGTACCTGCAGCTGCATTTGCAGCGTTAGCCGCCGCCGCATTAGTGGCCGGCTGATTCGTCGACGGTGTTGTATTAAACAAATTCTTGAGAAAGCCGAGGCCGCCGCTGAGTAATTGTGATACACTAGTCCCACTATTCAGGGCTTGGGTGATCTTACTGCCAAGTTCGGCTTGACTTGCACCACTCAACGTTGGATCACCTTTTATGAGGTAGCCAAGCTTGCCTAGGACATCCTGGGCATCTTTGGAGATTGGTCCAGTAGTTCCCATTCCGGCCATTCCGCCAGCACCCATCATTCCTCCGCCGGCTCCCATCATTCCCCCGGCTCCCATCATTCCCCCGGCGCCCATCATTCCCCCGGCGCCCATCATTCCGCCGCCGGCGCCCATCATTCCGCCGGCACCACCAGCCATTCCGCCTGCTCCTCCGGCGGCGCTGCCGGAATTCCCGTTATCGCCGGAATGGGAAAGCACAGACTGTATCCCGCTGGATATCAAAGAACCAAAACCTCCGAGTCCAGAACTACTACCCAGATTATTCAGGAAATTCGCATCCGCACCTGTCATGCCGCCGCCGGCACCTCCGCCGGCAGCGCCGCCAGCACCAGCGCCCATTCCATTGCCGATGCCATTCGCATTTCCAGCGGCATCACCCATAGCGCCATTGGTGCCATTGCCATTCATACCATTTGCGCCACCGTTCATGCCATTTGCTGCACCTCCGCCAGCTGCATTGCCGCTCAGACTGCCATCTGCACTTCCATTCATGCCGCCATTGGCACCTGCTGCACCACTGCCATCGCCCATGCCGCCATTGGCATCATCAATCCCGGATGCTCCGTAGCTACCGTTTAATTCCATCTCTTCGTTGATCCTAGCTTTTTCGCTGATACTTTGTCTGCAACTAGCACAAATTCCAACAGAATCTTCTGCATATTGCGAATTCACATACATGTATATTTTTCCCTTAGTATTACATATGATGCATGTTCCATCTTGCATTTTAGGAACTATATCATGAGATCTTCCGATGTAATCTATGACGAATTTAACAATTTCGTCAATATTTCCATCGAAGGGAAAATTACCACCCCTAGGTTGCTGATCGTTAGCTCCCGCCATGGACATACCGTTTGGTATATTACCGGCATATCCGTCTGGCATAAAACCATCCTGGGGTGGCATGGCGAAATCACCCGGAGGCATAAGGTCGTTTTGGGGCATAGCACCATCGTTTGCTAAGCCATTGTTAGGCATGGTAGCATTAGCTTGACTCCCAGCATTTTTATTGCCGCCATTAGCGCCTTCGGTTTCGTCATCATCTTCACCATCAATTCCATTGACTCCGCCGAGTTTGAATTTCCCTATGCACTTGAATATGTCGCCGCTTATTATTTTACTGAGTGGTTTGCTGCTGACAATTTTGCTCTTTTTTGAATTTTTCTTTTTTTCTTTTTCGCTCCTATTCGGAGAAACATTTTCAAATGATATTTTTCTCAATTGCTCAAATATGTCTAGAGTGTTTATTTTATTTATTTCGGATGCGGCAAAACAAGGGGGTATGACTAATATCATATTAGCTAGCAAACAACGCAATGACATAGAGACACAATAATGCATATATTATCCAATAAGATACCCAAAAACAGCTGATTCGATTATGTCATCTAATAATTTAATTTCTGTTAAATTGACCAACATAAAAAAACAATTGTTTTTTACAATTTGGATTACTTCTGCCTGCTATTCGGCCATTATGGAAAATGGGTGAGTTTTTTCGCCGCTTGACTTTTTAAACATGATATCTCGAATCCGGGAGGGAAAAAATATTTTTTCAAACCGAATTGAATACAGTTTTCCCTTTGTTGTGTTGCATTTCACCTCCACTGAAACGTATAATTGCCTTCGTTGAAGTAAGGGATGGCAGTGAAGTTTCTGGATGTTGCAGGCCTGAAGAGGAAAATTCCTAATTTTCTCTCTCTATTGCGAGTTGTGTTGGCCGTTTTTTTTGTTCTTTTGGTTGGTCGCAGCGATTTTTTTACGGCAATGTTGGTGTTTATGCTTGCCGCTGTTACGGATTTTTTTGATGGATATTGGGCAAGAAAATGGCGAGCGGTGTCCTTGGCTGGTGCCCTTCTTGATCCTTTTGCCGATAAGGTACTGATGATTAGCGCCTATGGCATACTTGCTACTACCGCACAGGTGCCACTTTATGTGGCTGCCACGGTGATTGTTCGGGATTTATTAATTCTTGCCGCGGTGTGTTTATGTGCGTTGTTTAGTGTTAGGTTAGAGATACGTCCCCTGGTGTCTAGTAAAATGAATACAACCATACAGATGATTTTCGTCATCATTGTTGTGGGTTGCCGCTGTCTCTCCATGACGATAACTTCGGTTGAAATGTTGATTGGTGCAGGAGTGGTGTGCCTGTCAACTATTGTTTCAGGAGCAGATTATCTGCGGAAGTATTATGGAATCGGAAATGACATACTCAACGGATAGCAAATCTGTATTCTGGATATGTGCCATTGGAGGAACGTTCCTGTTTTTTTATTTATTCTCCGACATATGTTTTCCATTTGTAGTTGGTTTTTTCCTCGCATACCTAAGTTCAAAATGTGTGAATTCCATCTCCATCCATCATCTATCCCGGGGATTTGTCAGTGCTTTGTTTGCGTTGAGTTCCGTTGGGATCATAATTCTAGCTGGAGCAACTGTATTGCCAAAAATTAAAGATTGCCTGATGCTATTGCACAGCAATATTCCCGCATATTATTCCGAACTCATCAATTTTTTCAATAATTCCTTTCCTTTCCTAAATATAGACCAGTACCACATAGACATTGCAAATCTGAAGAGGGAATTGCAGGAATATCTTGGCAAAAACATATTTATGATTGGATCTCTTGTGGATAGATTGGCTTCCACCGGCAACGCCATAGGCAATTTTGTTTCATTTTTCCTGATTATGCCGATTTCGTTTTTTTATTTTCTCCGAGATTGGAATAAAATGACACTTTCGATGCGCAACTGCATTCCCCATCGCCAGCGGAAAATTTTTGTGGAAATTACCGTACTTATAAGAACGACACTTCAAAAATTCCTCAATGGGCAATTCAAAATTGCCACGGTTCTTGCGTTTTTTTATGCAATAGCACTTTATGCGATAGGGGTAGGCAATTACATTCTTCTGGGAATCATGTCTGGTATATCATCATTTGTGCCCTTTGTGGGAGCACTTTTTTCATTCTTGTTAGTCATCCTAACTAGTGCTCCACTGCTAACCTTGACAAAGATGTATCTACTGGTAGCCGTTTATGTGGTTGGACAATCTCTGGAATCTTACCTACTATACCCTCATTTCGTAGGGAAAAAAGTCGGCTTGCATCCCCTATGGATGACGTTTTCATTTTTTGCAGGACTCCAGTTGGGAGGGATCGTTGGAGTGTTGATTGCCATCCCCCTAACTGCCGTACTGCGCAGTTTTATGACGTACTCCGTTGGCAGATTCAAGTCAACACCATCCTACAAACTCTAGATGTATGGTCCCATATTGTGGAGGCGACGCGAATGAGCTAAAATACGAATTATCCCCAATAGAAAAGGAGGCATTATGGGACAAATATTACACAGCTGCGCCCGAACGACAGA